>CAZRUC010000048.1:0-10476 GCA_964603175.1 uncultured Anaerolineaceae bacterium | reverse complement strand
CTGGTTCGATCGAGCGTCAGATAGTCGAGCCCGACGTCGACGAGGAAGCCAAGACGCGCGGCTATCTCTTTGAGGATCTGGCGAGCGATCGTGTTCTCGCGCTCGGTGAGCGTGGCCGGCAGATTGCCGACCCAGTCGCAGGCATTGATGATCGACAGGGTCGAGACGTCCCAAATGTTCCGGCCGTCGACGGTCACCGCGAGGATCTCCGGCTTGAGCCGCTTGCCCTCGCAGGTTGGGCACGGACGCCCAACCATGTAGCGCTCGAGTTCGGACTTGATGAACTCCGAGTCGGTCTCGCGGAAGCGCCGCTCCAGGTTGGGAATGATTCCTTCGAATGTGGCCCCGTATGTGTTCTCGCCGCGTTCGTGGCGGTAGCCGATCACGACGCGCTCGCCGCGGCCGGAATAGAGGATGTAGTCGAGCGCTTCCTTGGGGAGCTTCTTGATGGGCGCGTGGAAGTCCCAGCCATGCTCGGCGCACACGGCCTCGATGATCTTGCCGTGCCAGGACCCTTCCATCGGCAGGCGCGCCCAGGGCACGAGGCCGCCGTCTGCCAGCGAGAGGTTCTTGTTGACAACCCGCTCCGGATCGATCTCCAGGCGGCTGCCGATGCCGGTGCAACTTGGGCACGCGCCATGGGGCGAGTTGAAGCTGAAGCTCCGGGGCTCGAGTTCGTCCACCGTGGTGCCGTCGTACGGGCAGCTGTAGCGCTCGCTATAGCGTCGCTCCTCGAACTGCGCCTCCTCGCCGTCCCGTGGCACCGGGGCGATCATCATCACGCCCTCGCCTAAGCGCAGAGCCGTCTCCACGGAGTCTGCCAGCCGGGTGGCATCGGGGCGCTCGGTGGTCGGTGTCGCGGCCCCGTCGCCGGAGTCGCTGCCGTCGCCTGGGGCGGCGACTTCTTCGCGATGAACGACGAAGCGATCGACCACGACTTCGATGGTGTGGCGCTTGTATTTGTCGAGCTGGCGCGTCTCGGCGAGATCCATCATCTCCCCGTCGACGCGGACGCGAGCGTAGCCCTGGCGGCGGATCTGCTCGTATTCGCGGTTGCCCTCTGTCTTTCGGTCCTTGATTACTGGGCCCAGGACGAGCAAGCGCGTTCCTTCGGGCAGCTCGTATATCTGGTCGACGATCTGCTGCACGCTCTGCCGTTGGATCTCGCGTCCGCACGTGGGGCAGTGCGGATGGCCGATTCGGGCGAACAGGAGCCGCAGGTGGTCGTAAATCTCGGTGACCGTACCGACCGTCGATCGTGGGTTTCGGCTGGCGCCCTTCTGGTCGATCGAGATGGCCGGGCTGAGCCCGTCGATCTGATCCACGTCGGGCTTCTGCATCTCGCCGAGGAACTGGCGCGCGTACGCCGACAGGCTCTCGACGTAGCGGCGCTGCCCTTCCGCGTAGATCGTATCGAAGGCGAGGCTGCTCTTGCCCGAACCGGACAGCCCGGTGATCACGACCAGCCGATCGCGCGGCATCGACACGGTCACGTTCTTGAGGTTGTGTTCGCGAGCCCCGCGAACAACGAGTTGTTCCTGTGGCATACGCCGCCATTGTAGAGCAGCATAAGGAAACAGAACAGACGTTCGCGCACAATCGGCTCGCCGGGCGCGGCTGGGAGAGGCGGCCGCGGCGCGGCGACGGTAGGTCCGATCCGCTGGCGGCCTTCGTTCTATTCGTCGAGCGACTGGTATCGACGGGCGGCGTCGCTCAGTGCAGGCGAGCGGGGATCGCGGCCCGATCCTGGCATGCATCTGAGCGTGGACGCGACGATGAAGCGGCCATCTCATACGCAAACTCGACGGCTCGAGCCTCCCAAACGTGGATACGAGTCGCCCCGCGCATAAATGGGAGGTCCGCCCCCGCGCGACCTGCCCTACTCCGAGCTGGCTGCCGACCGAGGCATGAGCGTCAATCGCGCCACCCCTTGACGGATCCCATCCGACGTCGATGGCCCAGCACCACGATGAGGGGGCAATCCCACCGGGCAAGTGCGTATTCGATGGTGCCGATCTCGACGTTGCCGGCGACGTTCGAGGCGACGCGGATGACGAAGAGTCGCCCAACGGTCTCGTTGAAGACGGTTTCCGGCGGCACCCGGCTATCCGAACAGCCGAGCACGACGGCGTAAGGGCTCGCAACTGCCAGCGATGAGGTAACGGCGGCGGGATTGGCGGAGTGGGCGATTGCGGCGAGGAAACGGGCGTTCCCGGCGCGAAGCCGCACCAGGCCGCCCTGCCCGGTGGTCGATCCCCTGCCGGACGACTCGACCATGCGATCTCCTTCCTCGCTTCCGGGCAGGAGCATGCGCCCCGTTTCCCGGCGCTGTCCGGTAACATCCGACGACCTGACCCTGCGGTCAGACGGCTGAGGAAGAGCGACGATGAGCGGGGAAATGGCGACAGCTGCGGACGAACAGCCGAGGGAGGCTGTAGCCGAGTCGCGACGAAAGCTCGTCGGCGACGGCCTGGCGATCGCCGCATATGCCTTTCCGGTTGGGCTCGTGTTCGGGCTCGCCGCGCTGCAGGCCCACTTCTCGCTCGTGGACGTTCTGGCCAACTCCGTGGTGGTGTTCGCGGGCGGCTCTCAATTCGCCGCCGTCGGCATGGTCAAGGACGGAGCCTCATGGCTGGCGATCGCCGGGGTGACGGTGTTGGTCAACGCCAGGCACCTGCTCTACTCGGCTGCCACCGGACCCTACACGGCGGCTCGCTCGCGCAAGGAACGGGTCGTGATGGCGCACTTTCTGACCGACGAGACGTTTGCGCTGTCCCTGGCCCATTTCCGCCGCATCCGCGGTTTCGACGCGCGCGGTTATTGGATCGCCGCGATGGCGATCTTCATCCCCTGGACCACGGGCTCAGCGCTCGGGTACGTGGCGGGTGGAGCCGTGGATGTGAACCGGCTCGGGCTTGACGTCGCTTTCCCGGCCGCGATGGCCGGCCTTTCGCTCGGGATGGTCTCGGGACGGCGCGACGTTGCCGCGGCGCTCGGGGCGGTCGCGGTCGCCGTTCCACTCGGGCTCGCCGCCGGGGCGTCGGTGGGGCTGGTGTTCGGGGCAGTCGTGGGTCCGATGATCGGCCTCGCCATGCCGGAAAAGAGCAACGGCACGGGCGCGGCCGATAGTGCCCGCGGGGCCGGACCGGCGCACGAGCGCGCGTCGGAAGCAGGGCTGCCGTGAGCCTCGGTCTGGTCCCCCTCGCGTTCCTGATGTGGCTGGCCACGTATCCCTCGCGGGCGCTGCCGATGCTGGCCCCCGGGATCGAGCGCCTGCCGCCGCGGGCCGTCGCCTATTTGCGACTCTCGGGGCCGTCGGCGCTCGCAGCGCTCGCCGCGGTCAACTGCCTGCTCACGTCGGACAAGCCCGCTCGCCTGCTCCTCGGCATCGAACCCATCGCTGTGGCTGTGTGCGTCGTGGTCGTGTGGCGGACCCGAAGGCTGCTGCCCGGCGTGGTGGCCGCGGTAGTGGTCGTCGCGGTTGCGAGAGCCTTGGGCGCGGGGTGAGCGCCTCCGCCAAACCCGCACCGGCCGTGGGGACGTCCCTGCGGGTTGCCCGTGCTGCCGTCGCGGCCGCATTCGTGGCCAACGGCGTCATATTCGGTTCATGGGCGGCCCGCATCCCGGCCATCAAGGAACAGGCGGGCCTCGATTCGGTTCACCTGGGCTTCGCCCTCTTCGCGGCCGCAATCGGCGCCATCCTGGCGATGTCCGCCGCCGGTGCCCTGGCCGGCCGGGTCGGGACTCATACGATGACGTCGGCAATGCTGCTCGGGTGCGCAGCCCTCGTGCCGCTGCTGGCGATCGCGCCTTCGTTCGTCGCACTCTTCGCCATCCTGCTGGCGTTCGGGGCCTTCCAGGGCTCGATGGACGTCTGCATGAACGCCAACGGTCTGGCGGTGGAGCAAGTCGGGCACCGGCCGATCCTCTCGCGGCTGCATGCGGCCTGGAGCATCGGCTCCTTCAGCGGCGCCTTCGTCACGGCGGTCGCGATCCAGGTCGGGATCAGCCTGTTCGACCAGTTCCTGGCGCTCTCGGTCGTCCTCGCCGTGACGGCTTTCGTGCTGGCGCGGACGATGCTGCCCGACGTCCGCCGCGGCGAGGGTCCTTCGTTCCGCCTACCGCCTCGACGCATCGTGGCTCTGGGGCTGCTCGCGTTTGCCGGGCTCATGGCCGAGGGCTCAGCCGGTGACTGGGGCGGCGTGTTCGTGAAGGATTCCTTGGCCGGAACTGCCGAGGAAGCGGCGATAGCCCTGGCCGCGTTCGCGGCGGCGATGGCGACCGCGCGATTGTTCGGCGACCATCTCGCGGCACGTTGGGGCGCCGCGCGCGTGGTCTCCTGGGGCGGCGCCCTCGCCGCCGTCGGGCTCGGCGGAGCCATCGCGGTGGGCAATCCGATCGCCGCGATCGTCGGTCTGGCCTTCATGGGCATGGGCCTGGCGGCGATCGTCCCCACCGTGTTCCGAGCGGGCGGATCCCAGCCGGGCATTTCGTCGGCTGTGGGCATCGCTGCCGTTTCGACGATGGGCTACGCGGGCGGGCTCGCGGGCCCCCCGCTGATCGGCTCGGTCGCCGGGATCACGGGGTTGCGAGTCGCGCTGGGGGGCGTGGCCGTGCTGCTCGTATTGATCGCCATGACCGGACGTCGAGCCCTTGGTTCGGCCGGAGAGGCGCCCTCCGGACCTGAGTTGGACTCGCGGTCGTAGCGGCTACAAGCCGGTGACGAGCAAGGTCATCGATTCCGGAGGCAGCGTGACGTTGCCGGCCGGAGCGAGCGGAGTCTTGGCTACCTGCTCCGCGTTGTGGCTCGCGTCGAAGAGCCATGTCTCGGCCGAATCGGCGGTCGTTCCCCCGATTATGGTGAGCGGCTTGTTAGTCGCGGTCGAGCCCAGGTTCACGATCATGACGGTGAGAGTCCCATCGGCCCGCTTGGCCGCATAGACCGAAACGAGCGGATCGTCCGAAGCGGACCGCACGAGCTCGACCCCGAAGCGCTGGTACATCATGTAGTCGTAGTAGATGGGCCGCGGCGAGTCGAACCCGACGATTCCCCAATCGCTGGCCAGCGCGAACTGGGCCACGATGTCCACTTTCTGGCGAATCAGACGACCCAGAACGTCGCCGTACCAGATCGCGTTGTAGTGCGAGTCCATGGTCCCTTCGCCGCCGACGTTGTCGGCCCAGCTCGAATTCAGCTCGGTGACGGCTACCGGCAAGTCTCGGCCAAGCTCGGTCCGAACCACTGTCTTCAGGGCTGGGATTATCGAATCCCACTCCGGCGGGTTGGCACGCAGTTCGGCTATGCTCGGCGGCCCGGACGTCGTGCTTGCAGGAAACGCATACCGATGGATCGAAACGATGTCGACGAGGTCGCCGTTTGCCTTCAAGAACGTAGCGAGCCAATCTGTTCGGGCCTGCAAATATGACGAACCATTCGTATTGCCTACGAACTGGCTGATATCCGGCCCGATCAACTTGATCTTGGGATCGACGGCCCGCATGGCCAACGCGAATGAGCGCCACTCGGTGTCGTATTGCACGACTGAGTAACCGGTCAGTCCGTTGGCTTCGTAAAGATCGGGCTCATTACCGATGCCCCAGTACTTGACGCCATACCCCATCGTCACGTTGGCATACTTCACCAAGTCGGCGGCCTGCTGCGCCGTGGCGCCCTTGAGCCGGACGACTATTCGGGGCTCGGCGCCGATCTGCCGGCAGAACGTAATGAAGTCGTCGATCTGGAATGGCTGCAGATCGTTCTCATCGCCCCAATTGCCACCCGGAAAGCTGAGCATCGTCAGCTTGGCGGCGGTTATCTGGTCCTGGAGAATCGGGTTGACGGGAATCCACGGCCCATCGTTCGTGCCGTAGACGAAGGGGCTGATGGGGCCGAGATCGGCCCCGGCGTCGACGAACAGCCCGGCGGTGGGCGAAGGGGCGGACGTGGGCAGCGGCGTGGGCGATGGAGTCCCGCGCGGCGTGGGCGAGGAAGTCGAAGTCTGGCCGCAGCCCGAAATGATCAACACGAGCACCGATCCTAACGCGACGACGCCGCGAGTTCGGCTGTTACCTCGCACGCCGAGCCATCCAGTAGCTCCAAACATCCAGGTCGGGCGCAGCGTAACCGCTCACAGAGAGAACCGTGCAGATCTGGGTGCGGTGGTCGTTGCCGTGGTGGAGTGCCTGGTCGACGAGAAGGTTCGTGGCGTGCGGCAACTCCGGACGGTCCTGACGGGCAGGCAGCGTGACGTCGGTCTCGCCGATCCGCGCCAGCACCATGCGCCAGCGGACTGCCTGGTCGCGCAGCTGGTCGGCCAGCTCGTCGAGGGAGCGGACGGGATCCGACCCCGATCGGGGCGGCGGCGCCGAACCCTCCAGGTAGGTGAGGTAGCGTCCGTCGGCACCGAGCAGATGCGAGAGAGTTGCGAGCACCTCCCCGTAGACGCCGGGTGCGCTGGCGGTCAGCGCCGCTTCGGGCAGGCCCCGCAGGTGCTCGATCAGCCGCTCCGTGGCCCAGGTGTGGTGCTGGAACGCTTCGCTCAACGGGTCCATCTGGCTGCTGGCTCCTATGTGGGCGGCTAGCGTCGGCGCCGACTTCCGGGAGGCCGCGTTCCGGTGCGCTTGATCACGTTCGGGGTGACGGTATGGTCCCACGTCGGGCGGTCGAGCCACTTGACGGTCCAGCCGTCGTCCTCGTGCTCGTCCCTGATGCCCGGCAGCCAGCTCGAGGCCGTGGCCGCGGCTGCGTCTTCGTCCGATTCGGTAGCGGCGACGATGCGCACTTCCGTCACGTCCAGCGCGGTCGCGTCGAGCTCCACGTCGGCGGGTTCGCCACGCCGTCGCCGCTCGGTCTGGCGGACGGGCTTGATCGTCCTGCCGGAGCGAGCCGGGGCTTGATGCGGGGAGATCTGCCCGACCGGTCGAGCTTTCCCGGCCTTCTCCGCCGCCCGGGCCACCGCAGCGGAGGCATCCTCTTCGAGCACGCGCAGACGGATTTCCTGGACCTCGTCGCGCAGGGCGGCTGCCCGCTCGAACTCCAGGTCGCGCGCCGCCTGGCGCATCTCGGCTTCCATCTGGCTCACGAGCTTCTCGACCTGATCCTTGGCCAGCGCCGAGAGGTCGCGCTCATGTCCGGGCGCCCCGCCGTCGCCGTAAGCGCCGCTCGACTCCGCTACCGCCCGAAGGCGATCGTTGATGTCGCGGATGCCCTTGACGATCGTCACCGGCTCGATGCCGTTGTCGCGGTTGTGCCGCTCCTGGACCGAGCGGCGCCGGTCGGTTTCGCCTATAGCCGCCTTCATCGAGTCGGTCATGCGGTCGGCGTACATCACGACCTCGCCGTCGATGTTGCGCGCCGCTCGCCCGATCATCTGCACCAGCGACCAGGCGCTGCGCAGGAAGCCTTCCTTGTCGGCGTCGAGGATCGCGACGAGCGTCACCTCGGGCAGGTCGATGCCCTCGCGCAGCAAGTTGATCCCGACGATCACGTCGTACACGCCGAGCCGGAGGTCGCGGAGTATCCGGACGCGCTCGAGCGTGTCCACTTCGGAGTGCAGGTACTGGACCTTCACGCCCAACTCGTGCAGATAGTCCGCCAGGTCTTCGGCCATCTTCTTCGTCAGCGTGGTGACGATCGAACGTTCGCCCTTTTCGACGCGGCCGCGTATGAGTTCGAGCAGGTCGTCTATCTGTCCTTCGGTCGGCTTGACTGTGATGTGTGGATCGACGACGCCGGTCGGTCGTATCAGTTGCTCGACGATTTGCTCGCTTCGCTCTAATTCATACGGCCCGGGCGTGGCGCTCATGTACACGACCTGGTTCACACTGGCTTCGAATTCTTCGAATGTGAGCGGCCGGTTGTCGAGCGCGGATGGCAGACGGAAACCGAAATCTACGAGAATCTCTTTTCGTGTTCGGTCGTTCTTGTACATGCCCACGACCTGAGGTATGGACATGTGGCTTTCGTCCACGACGAGCAGCCAGTCCGGCGGGAAGTAATCGAGCAGCGTCCATGGCCGCGAGCCGGCATCGCGACCGGAGAGGTGCCGGGAGTAGTTCTCGATGCCGGTGCAGTAACCGAGCTCGCGCATCATCTCGAGGTCGAAGGTCGTGCGCTGCCGGAGCCTGGCCCCTTCCAGCTCGCGGCCCTGGGCCTCCAGCTCGCCGACGCGAACCTCCATTTCCTCGTCGATCGCCTTGACCGCGGCCATCAGCTTGTCCTTGGGAGTGACGTAGTGAGTGGCGGGGTAGACGTTGAGCTCCTTGCGCTCGGCGAACAGCTCCCCGGTGAGCGGGTCCAGCTCGGTGATCCGCTCGACCTCGTCGCCGAAGAACTCGACCCGCACGAGGCGATCCTCAGCGGCTGGGATCAGCTCCAGGGTGTCGCCGCGGACGCGGAACCGGGCGCGTGTAAGCGCGGCATCGTTGCGCTGGTACTGGAGATCGACGAGGTGGCGCAGCACGGCGTCGCGGCGGTATTGCCCACCGACGCGCAGCCGCAGGATCGTGGCCCCGTAGTCGACGGGCGCGCCCAGGCCGTAGATACAGCTCACGCTGGCGACGATGATCACGTCGCGCCGCTCGAAGAGCGCCTTTGTCGCGGCATGGCGGAGCTTGTCGATCTCGTCGTTGCGGCTCGAGTCCTTCTCGATATAGGTGTCGCTGCGCGGCAGATAAGCCTCAGGCTGGTAGTAGTCGAAGTAGCTGACGAAGTACTCGACGGCGTTGTCGGGGAAGAACTCCCGGAACTCGGAGTACAGCTGCGCGGCCAAGGTCTTGTTGTGGGCCAGCACAAGTGTCGGCTTCTGGTGCCGCTCGATGACTTGCGAAATCGTGTATGTCTTGCCTGAACCGGTTACGCCAAGCAACGTCTGATGGCGCAGACCTTTGGCCAGGCCTTCGCTCAGTTTCTCGATGGCATCGGGCTGGTCGCCGGTCGGTTTGAAGTCGGCGACGAGCCGGAAATCGGGCACTCCGACCTCAGCAGCAGGTCGGTCAAGTATACCCTCGGGCCCGGATATCGAACAACCGTTCGACGCCTAGAGGCGCGCTCTGCGACTATCCCGCCAGCGAAACCTCGACCGCGGTGGCGCCCTTGCGATCCAGCTGGAACGCCGCCTTCCGATCCCCTGCTCTGACCTCGTAATCGCCGAGGAAGCCGCTGAATCGGAACCGGCCCTCCGCGTCTGTGGCCATCGTCGTGGGCGCTAGCCACCACTCGCCCTTGATCAGCGCGTGGATGGCGTCGTACGAGGGCTTTGGCGAGAAGTCGCGGCGGACCATGCCGGCTGGAGCGCCGAGCCAGGCCCTGTCCGTGAGATCCCAGTACGTCATCGCCTCGACCGCCGGGTGCGACAGCAGTGTCTTGTAGTGACGCACGATTTCGTCTGCCTGACGGGCCTCGCCTTCCGGCGTCGTGGGCCAGTCGGGGATCTGGTAGTCGTTCAGGTCTTCGATCTCGGGCGGCATCAGGTGGCCGGAGACGATCGTCGTCTCGGTGAAGTGGATCGGCAGACCGTAACGCGCGAAGCGATCGACGATCTTGAGGGTCTTCTCCTCGCCCCAGTAGCCCTGGTGCATGTGGCTCTGCAGGCCGATTGCATCGATCTTGATGCCCGCCTCGAGCACGCCTTCGATCAGGCATTCGAAGGCGGTGGACATGTCGAAGTCGTTGAGCAGCAGGAAGGCTCTCGGGTTGGCCTCGCGGGCCGTCTCGAAGGCCAGCCGCACGGTCGCAATTCGACCGTTGGCCCGGCAGATCCTGGTGATGCCGTTGTCCCCGTTTTCGAAGACGGGCATAATCACGGCTTCGTTGATCGCGTCCCACGTGTCGACGACGCCCCGGAAGTCGGTCACTTCGCGGCGGGTGCGGGCCTTCTGGGCCTCGAGAATCTCCTCGTTGGAGAGCGGCAAGAGCCAGTCCGGCTGGACGGTATGCCAGCACAGCGGGTGGCCTTTCAGAGCCACGCCACGATCGGCGAACCATCGCGCCGCCGCGAGAGTCCGCTTGGTGTCGGGCTTGCCCCGCTCGGGCTCGAAGCGGCCCCAGTAGAACGGCAGCGTGGCGAAGTTGAACAGCGCCAGCCACTCGCCGACCAGCAGCTCCATCTCGTCTTTTTCCGCGCCCTGGACCTCCCCATTTGCGAGCGGGATGAAGTCGAAGCCGGTGCTGCCGAAGAGGAACTTGTGATTTGTCTGCGCCACGACGACCTGGCGGTTCGCGAGCGGCGCGCCGCCGGCAGAAACCGTGACTGTTGCGTCCGCGGTCCGGTTCTGCCTGATGAGGTCGTCGACGGCCATCGATTGTTTCCTCTGCTCCCTCGAAATTCCGCCGGCGCCGCCGGCCCGGCCAAACGTAGCACGACGGACACGGCTCGCCCTGCAGGCGCCGCGTGCCGAGTGGGCGGGCGACCCTTGGCGGGGCCCGCGTTACGGGGTGAGGTCGCCGAAGTAGAGGTCGCCGAAGTAGACCTCGCC
>CAZRUC010000047.1:0-10540 GCA_964603175.1 uncultured Anaerolineaceae bacterium | reverse complement strand
CCCCGCGATGCGAACGCGGTGCTCTTCCAGCTGAGCTACATCCCCACGCGAGCGAGCCGCAGTCTAGCACAGGGCCCGCGGCCGTCGGTTCGGCCCGAAGTCAGTGGCCGGTGCTCTCGTAGCGACGCAGGCCGCGCCGGAAGATCCAGACTGCGAAGAGCATGCAATAGATCGCGACCATTGGCGTGAGCAATCCGGGCGCGCTCCAGGCGTCCATGCCGAAGAGGAACGCGGTCGGGAAGAAGCTCACGAACGCGAACGGCACCGCGATCACGATCAGTGCCTGGACGCCGAGCGAATAGATCGTGATCGGGTACTTCGCGAACTCGCCCAACTGGTGCACGAACATCGGCACCATGCTCCACGGCGAACGGACCCAGAAGGCGCTCGCCGCCGTCGCCAGGTTGATCGAGACCCGGATCGTCGCCGCGCTCACGAACAGGATCACCAGGAACAGGACTCGGCCCGGGGTCCATGCCACCGGGACGTTCGCGAGGCTGATGGCCATGAGCGCGCCGCCGGTCATGATGTTGCCCAGGCCGTTGAACCCCACCGCTCCGGCGAGCACCTGGACGATCGGGGAAACTGGGCGCAATAACACCTGATCGAACTGGCCGTTGTAGACCTGCTGTGCGACCCGCCAAGTGCCCTCGAAGAAGAGCGAGCCCACTCCCTCGGTCACGAAGATCAGGGCGTACATCATCACGACCTGCCAGAAGGTCCAGCCGTTGATGCTCGGGATCCGCTGGAAGATCGTCCAGATGAACACGAAGCCCGCGATCTGGACCAGGAAGGCGGAGAAGACCAGCACGACGAAGTCGGCTTCGTAGGCCAGGATCGCCTTCATCTGCTGGCCGAGGCAGCGGAAGTAGAGGTACACGAGCCGGCGAGCCGGCCGAAGGCTAGCCGCCATTGATCGTCACCGCTCGGACGGCGCCCCGCCACAGCAGCCGGCCCAGGAGCAGGAGCCCGAACGCCCATACGGCCTGGATCGACATCATCAGAACGGTCGTCCGCAGGTCCTGCATGCCGAGGTAGGTCAGCGCCGGTGTGGAGATGAGGCCCTGGAACGGCAGAGCCGCAGCAATCCCCTGCAGCCACCCGGGAAAGAAGACGAGCGGTATCAGGGCGCCCGAGAAGAGGTTCTGGATCGCGCTGCGGGCCACGACGATGCCGTACATGCCCGTTGTCCAGAAGGCCGTCATCGACACGCAATAGACGATCGCGAACTTGAGCAGCGTCGCCAGCACGGCGCTCACCATGAACAATGCGAGATGCAGCGGATCTGCCGGCAGCGCGATGCCGCCGAACACGACGATGACTACGGCTCCGACGACCAGCGCGGAGAAAAGCTCGAACGGAATCGGGCCGACGGCGTCGGCGAAGCGCTTGGCCTGGAAGTCGATCGGCCGCGCCAGGTCGGTCGCAACCCGGCCCTCGCGGACGTCCTGGCCCATGATCCACTCGTCGTACCAGGTCATGAGCGAGTTCAGCAGAAAGGCCACGAGCAGGTAGGCCTTCATCTCGGGCCAGGTGAAGCCACCCAGGGCCCCGGTACCCAGGAAGATCGTCTGCCACAGGTAGAACATCGCCACGACGTAGAACACCGAGCCGATCATGTTGAGGGCGAAGCCGGCCCGGTAGACGAAGATCACGCTGAGAGACGCCCGCGCGATCGAAACGTACTTGCGCAGATGCGGCACGTCAGACCTCGGCGGCGACCCGCGCCGCATCCGGCTCGATGTTGAGGCTGAGCTGGCCGAGGTAGACCTTTCTGATTAGGTCCTCCACCTCGGGCTCGTCGATCCGGAAGTCGACGACCTCAACATGAGGCATGACCGCCGCCGCGATCTCCCCCGCGGCGAATTCGAAACGGTCGAACCGGACCGACAGGCGCGAACCATCCGCGGCGACTTCGCAGGCCGGCAAGCCGGCGCAGATCGGCCCCATGTCGACCGGTGGGCGGGCGAGCTGGAAGTGGATGACTCGGTCGCGGGCGTAGGTGTCCTTGAGCGCGGCCAGGTCGCCGTCGTGGATGATCTTGCCGTTGTCGATGATGACGATGCGGCGGCAGATGTCCTCGATGTCGCCCAGGTCGTGGGTCGTCAGCATCACAGTCGTTCCGCGTTCTTCGACCAGGCTGCGCACGAAGCGCCGAATGCTGTCCTTGACCGCGATGTCCAGGCCGATGGTCGGCTCGTCGAGGTACAGGAGCTTTGGGTCGTGGAGCAGGGCCATGCACAGGTCGGCCCGCATCCTCTGACCGAGTGAGATCTTCCCGGCCGGGATGTTCATGAAATCCTCGAGGCCGAGCAGCTCGGTGAATTCGGCGAGGTTCTCCTTGTATCGCTTCGCCGGGATCTCGTACATGTCGCGGGCGAGATTGAACGACTCGACGACCGGGATGTCCCACCACAACTGGGTCCGCTGGCCGAAGACGACGCCCATCTTCTTGGCGTTCTGCTGGCGCTTCTCGTGCGGGACCAGGCCGTCGACGATCAGGCTTCCCTCGGTCGGAACGAGGATGCCGGTCAGCATCTTGATCGTGGTGGACTTGCCGGCGCCGTTGGGGCCGAGGTAGGCCACCGACTCGCCCGCTTCGACGCTCAGGTCGATGTGGTCCACGGCCATCTTGTCGCGGTATTGGCGGGTGAAGAGATGCTGAAGCGAGCCCACGAGGCCTGGTTCCTTGACGGCCTGGCGGAACTTCTTGGTGAGCCCCTTCGCTTCGATCAGCGGCATGGCTGACGCACTTCTCCTGGTGCGGCGGGCAAGGCACGGAGTTTATCGCAACCTCGGCCTCGTTTCGGAGGGCATATCTCAGTGTTGTCGCGTGCCGGAGGTCGAGCGCGAGCTTCGGTGAGGGCGTGGGGGTTGGAGCTGGCGAGTTTCCATTTCGGCGCCAGCGTATCGCGGGCTCCGGACGACTCCTGTCAGGATTAGCTTGGTTCGCCTCGCCGGCAGCGTCCGGCATTCTAGCCAAACTCCAACCGGGGTAGCACGAGGCCCGACTGTCGCTTTGCACGAAGGTGCGTTTGGTCGTGTGCGGCGAGTCCGCTGAGCGTGGGTCGAGGCTGGATGGAGCGTTAGCGGCTCCCTCTGGCCGATCTGGCGGGCCAGTGATGTAGCCCCGTGCTACCCGGATTGGCAGATGGCCAAATCGGGCGGGAATTGCCACAGGGGAGCGGCCGGGAATCGCTGGATAGGGCAGCGGATTCGCGTTGTGCGTTGGGCGCCGGTGGCGGCGGTGGATCTTGACAGATAGAACATACGTTCTAATATCTATATCCCATGACAAGCCCCTCCGCGAACGTCGAAGCAGCTCTGGCGTCCCTTCGGGAACGCTGGGGCGGGGCAGCTCCGCGCTGGGGCGGGGACGTGGTCGGGGCCCTGGCGATTGCTCCGCAGCAGGAGCCGGATGACGAGGCTCAGCCCGGGCGTCCGGCCGCCCCGATAGACGAGCGAGCGATCTCGACTGGATTCCGCGCACTCGATGCAATCCTCGGGCTGGGTGGTCTGCCGCGCGTCGCGACAACCTCACTTCGCGGCGGCGAAACCAGCGGCAAGACGACTGTTGCGCTGCGGGCAATCGCTCAGACCCAGGCAGCGGGTGGGATAGCTGCGTATCTCGATCTGGCTCGAAGCCTCGACCCGATCGAGGCGGTCGCACGGGGCGTCCAGCTCGAATGGCTGGTTGTGATCACGCCCGATTCGCTCGCGGAGGCACTGGCAATGGCCGCGATGCTCCTGCAGGATCGAACGGTCGATCTCCTGGTTCTGGACCTGCCGAACCGGCCGCTCGATCCCGCCGGCATGTCGGCGATGAGCCTGGCCGATCGGCTGCATCGGCTGACCGCCCTCGCCCGGCGAGCCGGCGTCCAGATGCTAGTTCTCGAGCCGCCGGGGCTTCCGTCTCCGATCGCCGGCGCGATCTCGCAGGTTGCCGCGCTCCGGCTCGAGTTGAGCCGCCTGGCGTGGATCCGGCTGGGGCGGGACATCGTTGGGCAGCGGACGGAAGTGCGCGTAACCCGGGATCGGTTCGGACCACCGGGACGGGCCGCCGAGCTTCGAATCCTGTATGCGGACGGCGGAATGCGAGACGCCTGCCTGGCCCGCGACGAGCTGTTGTGGGAAACGGCGGCGGCGGCGGCTCGGGCCTGGTCGGCTCCGCCCGGCTCCTTCGGGTCGGTTGCCCGCACGCGGACGATCCGGCCGTCGCCGCCTCCCACTCATCCAACCATTCCGGTCCCCGTCGATGCGACTCCTCCACCTCTACTGGCCTCATCTCCTCATCCGCCTGGCGCGCGGCCGGTCCTCCTCCCCATGGACGGAGGAGCCGATCGTGGTGGGCGGCAAACCGTGGACGAACGGTCTGGTCCTCGACGCGAGCCGGTCCGCGCTCGAGCTGGGGGTGCGGCTGGGAATGCCTCTCGGGGCGGCCCATCGGCTCGTCCCCGAGGCCCGTTTCCTCGATCCCGACCCGGCGGCTGACGGCTCGGCTTTCGAGCGGGCACTGGATCGATTGGCCGGCTTCAGCCCCGGCATAGCCGCCGAGGCGGACCCGATGACGGCGGGCTTCGGCCGGGTGGAGGTGCAACTCGACGGCCTGGAACGGTTGTGGGGAGCGGAGCCGCTCATCGTGAGCCGGATCGGCCAGGCGCTGGAGGAGATGCTGCCGGGCTCGCCGCTGGCAGGGATCGGAGGAACGAGGTTCGTGGCTGCCGTGGCGGCCGCGCAGGCCGGCAGGGAGGGAGTGGCGCCGGGCCACGGAACGGGGACGGGGAGTGGCGACCGCGTCCGGCTGCGGATCGTAGAGCCGGGATCGGATGCCGGCTTCCTCGCACCACTTCCCGCCGCCGCTCTGAGCCGCGACCCGGAGACACGTGCCCGCCTGGATCGATTCGGATTGCGCCGCATCGGCCAGGTCGCCGAGTTGCCACGTTCCGCGGTCGTGGCGCGGTTCGGGGCGGAGGGGGAGCGGCTCGCGGCGCGGGCGCGGGGAGAGGAAACGGATCCGTTCCACCCGCGCCGCGCCCCGGAACGGCTCGTGCTGGCTCTCCCTATCGAACCGCCTGTGGCCGATACCGAGGCCCTCCGCTTCGTCCTGCACCGGCTCGCGGCAGCCTTCGGGGATCAGCTGGCGGCTCGCGGCGCTGCTGCCGCCCGCGCTCGATTGACCCTCGAGCTGGACGGGTCCTTCGCCGCCGGCGATGTGCCGCGCTCGCAGGTCATCGATCAGCGTCTTCCGGAGCCGACTTCCGAGGGGCTCGCCATCGAGCGCTTGCTGTTCGCCCGGCTCGAGGTGGCGCCGCCTCCCGCGCCGGTGGCTCGCATCGAGCTCGAGCTGGACGACGTGGCCCCCGACGCCGGCTGCCAGCTGACGCTCTTCACGCCGCAAACGGGACGTACGGGCAGGCTGGGGTGGCAGCTGGCACGGTTGGGGCTCCGCTTCGGGGAGCAGCGGGTGGGCTGGATGGAGATCGTGGATTCGGACGCGCCACTCTCCGAAGAGCGGTGGAAGTGGCGGCGGCAATCGTCGGGCCGCCTGGGGTCGCGATGACCCGTCTGCTACGGGAGCATCCCGACATCGAAGTCGAGTTGGATTCGGACGGAGACCTTCTCGCCTTCCGCTGGGATGGCCGACGCGAACCGGTCGAAGTCTGCAACCGCTGGCGAGTGGCAGAGGGGTGGTGGAGCAGGCCGATCGATCGGGACTACTTCAAGGTTGCCGGGCCTCGCTGGCTGGCCCTCGTCTATCTCGATCGCCTCGACGGCACGTGGCATCTCGAGCGCGTCTACGACTGACGAGTCGTCAGGCCACCCCAGGCTTGCCGAAGGCGACGCTCAAGACCAGGAGGACACCCAGAATCGCAACCAGGAACAGCACCACCGCCAGATCCTGCATCCGTGTCGTTCGCATGCTTACCCCCCTGTGGACTGTTGTCGGCCATCTGCAGCCGACGATCTAATTGACGCTCCAGCGGGCCGATTCGTTCCATTACCGATTCGATGCCCCCAGATGGGGGCTGATACGGCAAGGCCCGCCACCTGTTGTGGCGGGCCTTGCCGTCGAGCGACCTGCTCACCGGGTCGTTCGACCGTCGAGCGATCCAGCCACCACACCGGATCGTCGGCAACTTGTCATGAACCCCGGGAGCCCACGAGGTCCTAGCGTGCGGCCGCTTGCGCTGCAACCGCGAGAGGGAGGAGCACGAGAATGAGCAACGCGGCGAGTCCTACGAGAAGGGTGGTTCGGAGGGCACTAACTGCAACCCGGCGGTACGTTTCCATTGGCGTTGGAGACGCGCGAGGTGGCTGAAATGTTGCGCGTCCGTGGGCGAAAAACACGGGCGGCCGGTGGTCGTGCGGGCGTAGCATTGGCGCCTGCCAAGCCGTCGCCATGGCACTCCGCCCGACCATGCCCTAAGGGAGTACACGAACGTGCTCAGGAAACTCTCCGCCCTGTCGTTGTTCGTCCTGCTGCTTGGCGGTCTTGCCGGGGCGCTGCCGTCCAACGTTTCGACAGTCGATGCCAAAGGCGTACCGCCGCTGGCTCCTACGCAGATCGAAGGCGTGGCCGTCTACGTTCCGTTCCCGGTGGGCATCAAGGTCGACGGCAAGCTGGACGACTGGGCGGGCGTACCCGTCGAGACGGTCACCAAGGGTCCTTTGATCTCACCCGACCCGACCCAGAACAGCTCTTATTCCTTCCAGGTGGCCGCCGACGCGTCGAACTTCTACATCCACATGTCGGCTGTCACCGCGACGATCATCGCCGGCAAGCACAAGACCGACTTCTGGAACGAAGACTCCATGGAGTTCTTCTTCAACACCAGCGGCGACCTGAGCACTGGGGCCTACGGCACCAATATCGAGCAAGTCAACGTGAACGCCGCCGACATCGGCAACAAGAACCCGGACGGGCTCACGATCACCGGAGTCGACGCCGGCCACGTCCACGTCCACGGCTTCGTGTTCAAGACGACCGACGGCTGGGGGTTCGAAGTCAGCGTCCCGATGGCGGATCTCGGCATCGTTCCCACGGCTGCTGAAGAAATCGGCTTCCAGACGCAGCTCAACGGCGCCAGCAAGACAGATCGCGACGCCCAGCTGACCTGGTCCAAGGCCGATCCAGGCAACCAGTCATACCAGGTCCCGAGGGTGTTCGGCAGCGCAATCTTCGTGGACGCTGGGCAGACGGTCGCTCCGACGCCGGGGCCTCGCGTCGTGCCGACGCCGACTCCTTCCCCGGCGCCCCCCAAGCCGCAGGTCAGCGTCAACCAGCTCGGCTACTACCCGGCCGGTCAGAAGCTCGCCTCCTTCGCCACGAGCGTTACCACGCCTCAGGCCTGGAAGCTGCTCGACAAGGGCGGCCAGGAAGTGGCGTCCGGCCAGACGTCGATCTTTGGCCCGGACAACTACACGGACGACAATGTCCAGGAAATCGACTTCTCGTCGTTTGCCACGGTCGGCACCGGCTACACGCTCCAGGTAGGCGGCGTTTCGAGCGCTCCTTTTGACATCTCCACCAGCTTGTACACGTCGCTCAAGCAGGACGCTCTGGCGTACTACTACCGCGACCGCAGCGGCATCGCCATCGAGGCGCAATATGCCGGCCAGGACTGGGCGCGACCGGCCTCGTACACGAGTGACAGCAACGTCACGTGCTATCAAGGTTCGGATGCTGCGGGCAAGGTCTGGCCGGGCTGCTCCTACTCGCTGGACGCGTCTGGTGGCTGGTATGACGCCGGTGACTACGGCAAGTACGTGGTCAACGGTGGAATCGCCGTGTGGACGCTCATGGACGAATACGAGCGCAACCCGAAGGCGTGGGTCGACGGCACCCTCAACATCCCCGAGAACAAGAATGGCGTTCCCGACATCCTCGACGAAGCTCGCTGGGAGCTGAAGTTCCTGCTGGGCATGCAGGTGCCCGTGGGCCAGCCGCTGGCCGGCATGGTCTATCACAAGCTTCACGACGACGTGTGGAGTGCCGTGCCCTCCCTGCCGCTGGCCACGACGGCCGACCGCCACTTGTTCCCGCCTTCCACTGCCGCGACGCTCAACGTTGCCGCGGTGGGGGCGCAATGCGCTCGCATCTGGAAGACGATCGACCCCGCATTTTCGGCCCAATGCCTGAAGGCATCGCAGGCGGCATGGACCGCGGCGCAGGCCAACCCGACCATGTATGCCGTGGCATTTACGGCGGGCGGCGGCGACTACTCCGACACGGACGTCACCGACGAGTTCTACTGGGCTTCCTCTGAGCTCTACGTCACGACTGGCGACGCCCAATACGGCGACTTCGCGCAGAAGTCCCCCGACTGGGCCAACGCCAAGGTCATGGATTGGGGCCACACGGCCGCGCTCGGGACGATCTCGCTGGCGCTGATCCCCAACAAGCTGCCCACGGAGAAGCTGAACGACACCCGCAAGGCCATCATCGGGACTGCAGATTCGGGCCTGGCCGACATCGCGCAGGAAGGCTTCGGGGTCCCACTCAGGAGCTATCCGTGGGGTTCCAACTCCACGGTGCTCAACACAGCGATGCTCATGGGCCTCGCCTATGACTTCACATCCGATCGCAAGTACCTGGACGGGGCGACCCAGGCCATGGACTACATCCTGGGTCGGAATGCCTTGAACAAGAGCTTCGTGACGGGCTACGGCGCGAACCCGGTGCAACATCCGCACCATCGCTTCTGGGCCAACCAGCCCGACCAGGGCTATCCCGCTCCGCCCCCCGGCGTTCTCGCGGGCGGTCCGAACGGCATCCCGGGCGACCCGGTCGTGACGGCAGCCGGTCTGACGGGTAATCCCCAGGGCAAGCAGTACATCGACGACATCGGTTCGTTCTCCACGAACGAAGTCGCCATCAACTGGAACGCGCCGCTGGCCTGGGTAACGACCTTCCTGGACCAGGAGTACAAGAACCCGGCCCTGGTAAGCCCGTCGCCGGCCCCTGCGGCCCCGACCGCGAGCGACTCTCCCTCGGGCGTCTACCAGACGGTCATGCCGCGCTCACCGATGTTGTACTTCCTGATCGCGGTGACGGGATTGCTCATCGTGGCAGCGCTCCTCTTCCTGCTTCGGCGCAATCGCCGAAAGGCGAGCCCGACCAAGTAGCGACGAGGGCCGTGTCGGCACGGGCCTTCCCTGAGTGGGCGGGCCCGTGTTGCGTTCGCATTCGGCCGGGCCCTGGATGGCACAATAGAACAGTCGTTCTATAATATAGCTTTGCATCGCGGACAGCTGAGGCCCGAGTGGCCGCTTACGCAGAGCTCCATTGCCACACCCACTTCTCTTTCCTCGACGGCGCCTCTCCACCGGACGAGCTGGCGGAACGTGCCGCAGAGCTCGGTCTGTCCGGGTTGGCAGTCACGGACCACAACGGCCTCTACGGCGTGGTCCGATTCGCGGCCGCTGTCCGGGAAGCGGGGCTGAGGCCCATCGTTGGGGTCGAGATCGAGCTGCTGGATGCGGCTGTGCCGGATCCGACGGGGATCGTCGTGCCGGGTCGGAGGCCACATCGCGCCGGCCACGGAACGGCGAGCGGCCGCTCCCCGGAGGCCGTGCTACTCCCCGCCTCACTCCCCACCGACGGGCTGCCGGCCCGGCCCCGCCACGATCGCCTCAGGCTCCCCGGCTATCGCGAGGCAGTGAGAGAGGACCTGCGAGGGGTTGGGGAGGCGCAGCGTGGCCCTCACCTCGTCCTGCTGGCTCGCAACGCGGCGGGCTACCGCAGCCTCTGCCGCCTCGTGAGCCGGGCGAATCTGGCCGGGACGAAATCGATGCCGCGCTTCAGCCAGGCGCTGCTCGCCGAACACACGGAAGGGTTGGTGGCGCTCTCCGGTTGCCGTGAGAGCGAGATCGCACGGCGGCTGCGGGCGGGGGATCGAGAAGGGGCGCGGGCTGTGGCAGAACGGTATGCGCGGCTCTTTGCCGGCCGGAAGGCGCGCCGCGATTCCGTGGCCACTTCGGCGTTCTTCCTGGAGCTGCAGCACCACCTGCTGCCCGACGACGACTGGCTCGTAGCCGAGACCGCGCAACTTGCCGCGGAGCTGGAGCTGCCGGTCGTGGTCACGAACGACGTCCACTACGCCCATCCCGAGGGCCGGGAGCTCCACGACGTCCTGACTGCGATCCGCCATGGCCGCTCCCTCGACGAGTTGCGCGACCTACGCCGGCCGGACGGCGAATCGTTCCTGAAGTCGGCTGGGGAGCTGATGGATATGCCACCGAGAGGTGGCGCGCCGCCAGGTCTCGGCGCCCGCGCCACGTCGTCCGGGCTCGGCGCACGGCCTGCCGATAGCGCGACGCGTGTGGACCGCGCTGCGTCCGGGAACTCGGGGGCCGACGTCCGTACCGCGGCCGCCTGGGCCGAAGGAATCGGCAACGCCGGTGAGCTGGCCGCCAGCTGCTCGGTTGACCTCGGTTTCGAACGCTATCGATTCCCGGGCTATCCGATCCCGAAGGGCCACACGCCGTTTTCGTACCTGGAGGAGCTGTGCCACGAGGGCGCCCGCCGCCGGTATCACCC
>CAZRUC010000046.1:0-10549 GCA_964603175.1 uncultured Anaerolineaceae bacterium | reverse complement strand
TCCGATTACCGCCAAAGACCTCGATGGACGGATTCGGCTGTCGAACCTGGCCTTCACCGAAGGACCCGGTTTGGGGCAGTCGCCAACCGTGGGCAAGACCCTCGCCGAACTCGGTATTCCCTCAGCGCCAATCCATGAAGCACACGACGCGGCGATCCTGCGCGGCGAGCCAACCCAGGTCTACGAGATCTCCATGGCGTTCGGCGACGGAAGCCTGCGACGACTGGTGATCACCAGGGCTCCGCTCAAGGCGGAGGACGGCCGGGTAACGGGCATAGCCACAGCCGCGGTAGACATCACGGCTCGTTATGAAGCCGAGCAGGCGCTGAGACGCTCGGAAGCACGTTTCCGCACTCTGTTCGAATACGCCGGCGATGCCATCTTCATCGGTGACCTTTCCGGTCGATTCTTCGAGGCTAACCAGACCGCCTGCGACCGCCTCGGATATCGAAAGGAAGAACTCGTCGGCATGTCCATCGCCGACATCGACTCGCCGGAGCAAGCGGCGCTGGTCCCCGAACGGATCGCGGCCCTTCAGGAGAAGGGAAGCCTCGCGTTCGAGACGGCCCACATTCGGCGCGACGGCACCATCATCCCCGTTGAGATGCTCTCGACAATGATCGAACTCGGCGGTCAGCCGGCGGTGCTCAGCATCGCTCGCGACATCTCGGAGAGGAAGAAGGCGGAATCGGAGCGAGCCACCCTCGAATCGCAGCTCCGCCAAGCCCAGAAGATGGAGGGGATCGGCCAACTCGCAGGCGGGATAGCGCACGACTTCAACAACCTTCTGACCGCCATCAGGGGCTACGCTAGCCTGGCCATCGGGGACCTCGACGCCGGCGTGGACGCGCACGACGACATCCGGGAGATCGAGCATGCGGCCGACAGAGCGGCTGCACTCACCCGGCAGCTACTCGCATTCGCGCGCCGGACGGTCCTGCAACCCGCCGTCGTAGATCTGGGCTCGGGTGTTCGCAGCATCGAGCCGATGCTTCGCCGATTGATAGGCGAGGACATCTCCCTGGTCACCACGCCGACCGCCGTTCACGGCTCGGTGCTGGCCGATCCCAGCCAGGTGGAGCAGGTAATCGTGAATCTGGTCGTGAACGCTCGGGATGCGATGCCCGACGGCGGAATTCTGACGATCGAAACCGGGGAATCGGATCTCGACGTCGAATATGCCCGCGCGCATGCCATGGGCGCTCCGGGACGCTACGCGACATTGACCGTCTCCGACACGGGCACCGGCATGAGCGACGATACTTTGAGCCACCTCTTCGAGCCGTTCTTCACGACGAAAGGTCCCGGCAAGGGAACCGGCCTGGGACTCGCAACCGTCTACGGCATCGTTCGACAATCGGGCGGGAGCGTGGCCGCCCGCAGCGAGTTGGGTCACGGGTCCACCTTCACGGTCTTCCTGCCGCTGGTGGAAAGCGGGCCTGTGACTCGTCCGGAGTTCCGCGCAGTGGCCGAGCAAGTCGGAACTCGCTCGGGCACGATCCTCGTGGTCGAGGACGACGACCCCGTGCGAGGCTTTGCGACCCGTGTCCTGGAACAAGCCGGCTATCGCGTCCTGGCTGCTTCGGGTGGCGCCGCCGCGCTGGATGCGGCCCGCGGCGAAGCCATAGATCTACTCCTGACCGACGTCGTCATGCCGACCATGAGCGGTCGAGAGGTCGCGGATCGGCTGACGTCATCCGTACCGAGTGTGCGAGTGCTCTTCGTTTCCGGATACGACGAAAACACCATCGTCCGCCAGGGAGTGGTGGATCCGAGCATCCGTTACCTTGCCAAGCCCTTTACCGCCGAGGCCTTGGTCGGAGCCGTGGACGATGCACTTGGCAACGTCGGGCCGCCGGTGAAGCTTCTTCCGCCTGACTGAAGGTCTGCACGTCAACGTCGGGTACCCGGCCGAGTTCCGTCAGAGTTGACCCGTTTGGCGATCGCCGGCCGGTACGGGTATCGACGCCGGCGGAACGGAAGTGCGATTGAGTCTGCGGTTTTCGACAGATAGTGTTGCCGAGAATGCACATGGTCTGGGCGGATGCTCAGGGTGCAAATGATCGTTAGGAGTCGGCGGTGAAGCAAGCGTTGCTGCGGGTGCGATGGACGTTCTACGCCATCGTTCCCACCTTGCTCGTGTTCCTGAGTCACACCAACGGCAAGCGCTGGTTCTAGGTCTCCCACGCGGCAAAGGGGCCCGGACGGATCGTCCGGGTTCTTTTGTGTCTACTCGGTCCCAGCCAGCCCGAGCCTGATCGCCGCAGCGGCCGCCTCCACGCGCCCCGACACACCCAGCTTCGTCAGGATGTTGCTGACGTGCACCGCCACGGTCTTGCGGGTTATGTACAGCTGCCGGCCGATCTCGGGGTTGCTTCGCCCCTCTGTGATCAATGCCAGCACTTCGAGCTCCCGCCGGCTCAAGCCGAAGTCGTGAGCGGGCCATTTGGTCGAGCGAGCCACGAAGTCGGCCACCACGCCCGACTCGAGACCGGCGGACGGCGCCGGGCCGGGTACGGCGCCCGCGGTCGCAGGCTGTGCCGCAGGCGGCTGAAGCGCCAGGCGGTGTTGCCCCTGCGCTTGGCGGCCCTGCGGCCGACCCACCGGGGCCTTGATCGGGGGCGGTTCCTGACGATCCTCCAGCGCCGTCTCGATCTGCTTTGGCAGCGGCAGCATGGCCCGCCTCGAGAGTTCCGCAACTGCGCGAAGAAGCGGCCAGGCCCCCAACAAGAAAGCGCCTTCCGCCGCCTGGGTCAAGGGCAGGCGGGCTCCCGTGCGGGTGGATCGGCCGCGTGCCCGTTCCAGTATTGCCTGAGCCTCACGCCAGTGCGACTTTGCGGCTTCGTAGGGATCTCCCAACTCGGCCCAATCGACCGCCAGGGCGCCCCACGCGCCGGGCTCGTCTCGGCCTTCGATCCGTGACCGGAATGCTCGAGCCGTCCGCAAAGCCAGGTCGGCATGGCGGCGCGACCCAGTGCGCGCCGGGACTCCCGATGCGCGGACGGCAGCCTCGGCGTGAAGGATGACCGGCAAGCTTCGTTCGCGCGCGTTCGCGAGCGCCGCGAAGTCGCGACGCCGATGAGCATCCTGGGCCAGCGCCGCGTCCACCTCGAGATAGGTCTCGGCCATGCGCGCCATCAGAAGCCAGTCTTCCGTTGCGCTGACGCGTTCCCAACCGCGCTCCGTGGCTCTTTGGGCGTCGGCCAGGTCTTCCTGCCACAGGGCATACGCGGCGGCGGCCTGGTGAGCGGGAACCGAGAACTGCGGGTCTTGAACCGCCTCGATAGCCAGCAGGACCTGGCCGAGCAGCCGTCCCGCGGACTCGCCGGCGCTGGTCGCAACCTCGACCGTGGCCAGATTGAGGAGAGGCGAAAGAAACCCGATGCCCACCGGGTTCCAACTCAAGGCGTCGAGGCAGAGCCGCCGGCACTCCTGCCAGCGGCCCAGGAAGAAGAGCGAATCGGCTGCGTTGGCCCGCAGGAAGTTGCCGTAGACAGTGGCCTGTCCCGCCTTCTCCGCTTCGGCGATTCCTTCGTAGGCAACCGCGATAGCCTCTTCACGTCGACCCAGCAAGTCGAGAACCGTTGTCAGGTTGGCGTAGACCCGGAAGAGGTCGTCCAGGCGGCCAAGCTGGGCGGCTTCGTCGCGGGTCTGGCGCAACATCTCCACGGCGGGCTCAGGGTCGTCGCCCCAGGCTTCGGCAACGGCGAGCGTACAAGTGGCATGCAGCAGCTCCTGACGCGCGGGCTCGCCGACGATGCGGGCCACCGCTGCCGCATCCATGGCGTATCGCCTGGCTTCGGAGAAGACGCCCTCGAGCATCCGGAACTGAGCCATCGAAGCCAGCACTCGGGCCCGTGCGGCGCTCGGGTCCTTTGGCACGAGATCTACGGCGCGTCGATAGGCGAAGAGTGAACCCGTGTGGTCGCCCGCCGCCCGCCGGTAGCGGCCCAACCGCTCCATGACCAGGCCCAGCGCCAACCTCTCGCGGGGATCGTCGAGCGCGGCCGCGGCAGCTTCCGCGTACGCAACGGCGCGAGCTGGCTCGCCGGCCGCGAAGGCTGCCTCGGCGGCCCGGATCTGCAGCTGCGATAGCCGCGGAGCGGGCTCTGCCGGCCGAACAACCTCGTACAGGGCGAGAGCCCGTTCGTAGTGGGCGAGAGCATCGGCGCCGGCCTCATGGGCTTCGGCGACGGCCGCAGCCGCGAGCGCCGCCTCCACGGCTTCGCCGAGCTCGTTCGCCGCGAGGTGGTGGACCAGCGCCGCACCCGGCTCCGGAATGGCTTGGGCGCCGAGCGTCGCCCCCAACGCGGAGTGATAGCGGCGCCGAGTCGCGGGCAGGAGGTCGGCGGCGATGGCCTCCGCAATGAGCTCGTGGCGGAAGACGATGCGACGCTCAGCCCCCTGGTCGAGATCCTGGCTTTCGGCCGCCTCGACCAGAAAGCCGTGCTCGAAGCCCTCGGACACGCCTGCCTCCATGTCCGCTTCGAGCTCGCCGCCTCTGCGCGCTCCGCTCGTGGAACGGGGCGGGCGGGAAGGCGAGCGGCGCTCGAACTCGGCCGCTATGGCAAGCAGCGTGGTCATCGTGACCGGCGATCCAACCATCGACAGGAGCCGAAGGACCCGACAGCACTCGGTGGTCCGGAGGTCCGCGCGGGCCGTGACGAGTCGCTCGAATGTGCCCGCCAGCGAGACGCCGGCCAGCTCGCGGCGCGACGCCAGCAACTCTTCGGCGATCAGCGGGTTTCCACCCGAGCGCTCGGACACGAGCAGCAACGTCGTCGAGGAAGCACGGCCGCCGTCGATCGCCTCGATCAGCTGGCCCAATTCCGTTCGATCGAGGGGCGCGAGCTCCGAACTGACGACCGACGGGGTCGTGGCGAGGGTTGCGAGCGTGGCCTTGAGCGGGTCCGAGCGGATGAGACGGTCGGGCTGATACGTTGCCACCAGCATCAGACGCTGCCCCCGCGAAACCCTCGCCAGGAAGGTCACGAGACCGCGAGTGGATGCGTCGGCGTGGTGCAGATCCTCGAGCATCAGGACGACCGGCTGGCGCTGTCCCAAGCGCTCCAGCAAACCCAAAACCGCCTCGAACGTCCGAGCCTCGCGCCATTCGGTAGCCACCACTCGCGGCCGCTTTGGCAGCAGTTCGAGCGCGGCGAGTCGCGGCTGAATGTGGGGCAGGAGATGGGCAATGGCATCCCCGGTCGGGCCGACAAGCGCCGCCAGCGTCTCGTCGGGCATGGGACCGAGAACTGCTTCCAGGGCGGTGGTGAACGGGGCGTAGGGAACGCCGGCGGTAGCCGGCAGGGCCACGCCGTGGACCGCGACGAATGGTTCCGCCAGCCCCGAGACACGGCGGCGCGTCTCCGTGAGGAGGCGAGTGAGCCCCATACCCGCGGTGCCCGAGAGAAGCAGCGCGCTCGGCTTGCCGTCGGCGGCGCTCTGGAGACCCAGAGCCATCCTCTCGAGCAGCCGCTCGCGCCCAATGAATCGGTCGCTCCAGATCCGGTGGCGCGCAGTTCGGATTTCGAAGCTGCGACCCCCGCCGCTTCGGTCGAGGCTGTTGGTCATCGGCGTGGAAGCCCCAAAGGTGGCGTCTCCCCTCCAGACGCCTCGCGAGCCCTCTTGACCTCACTAGAGTAACCCGCGGGTCGGGCGTTCCGAGGGAGCTTTCCGCAGAGCCGTCGGCGCCGGTTTGCCGATGTCCGCAATCGAGCCAGGCGGGCGGCTCGCCGTTGGACCATTCGCGCCTCCGAGCCTCCTGATAGGCTCGCGGCATGAGCCCCAGACATCCCAACAACACCCTGAACGAGCTCTCCGGCGAGGAGTGGCTCTACTTCACCAAGTCGGTCTGGGGCACGGCCTATCCTTCCGAGCTGGGTCACCAGCTTCGCAAGCAGCACGGGGCCAACAAGCCTCCCCGCCTGATGGCCAGGCTCATCGAATTCTTCACGACCAGCGGCGAACTCGTCCTCGATCCTTTCGCCGGGGTCGGCGGGACGCTCCTCGGTGCGGCGATTGCTCGTGGCCCCCGACGAGCCATCGGGATCGAGATCGAAGCTCGCTGGGTGGAGGTCTACGAGTCGCTCGTGCGCGATCTCCTCGAGTCCCGTGGCGGCCAGGGACCCCTGCTCGCGGACATCGGTCCGTCCGATCCCGGCGGCCAGCGAACGTTCGATCCCACGGGACTCTCGATGAAATTGGGAGACGCGCTGACGCTCCTGGCGGATCTGGAGCCCGAGAGCGTCGACTTCATCGCGACCGACCCGCCGTACAACATCCAGCTGCCGCTCACCATGGCCGGCGGGAAGCTCGCCGAGAACCACGCCAACCGCCGGACCGACTACGCCATGGTCACGCAGCACGATGGGGACCTGGCGAACAGCGCCGACTACCCGACTTTCCTCGACCGCATGGAGGAAATCTTCGGATTGCTGGCACGCGCTCTGCGACCAAACCGGTACGCCGCGCTGATCGTTCGAGACGCATACCAGCAGGGGCGCTACATCTTCACGGGTTCGGATCTGGCGGACCGCGCCACGCGAGCCGGATTTACCGTGAAGGGCGACGTGATTTGGTACCAGGCCGGGACCCGGCTGCGGCCTTACGGGTACCCGCATTCTTACGTCCCGAACATCGCTCACCAGCACATCCTGATTCTCCGGCGGGAGCCGGGTCGATCGAAGGTTCCGCGACCGGAACGCTAGCGGCGACGGCCTCGACCGCAGGTTCGGCCGGTGGTTCGGCCGGTGGCTCTACCTGCGGAGCGGGCATCGAACGGAGCGCCTCGCTCCGGGCCTGAATGTAGGCCGCCAGGAAGCCGGGGTCGGCCGATTCCGTGTCGGCTGCCGGAGTCGTGTTGAAGGCAGATCCGGTTGGTGCGTAGTCTGCCGACGCGTCCGGCGATGCGTACTCGGCCATCGCCGGGTCCTCCCACGGGACCACCGCGGGTGACTGCTCCAGGGAAGGCTCGGCGAGGGTCATGCGGTGCAACCAGCCCTCGCGCCCGTCGGGGCACATAACGAGCCAGTACACGCCGCGGCGCTCGAGTAGCAGTACCTCGTCGCCGCGATCCAGGACGCCGATCTCGGACGAGCGCAGTTCATCCGGGCTGTCCAGCAGGCGCACCAGCCGGTAGCGGATCTGGCGGCGCTCGTAATCCTCACCCGTCTTGAGACCGCTGGCAGCGAACGAGAGGCTCGGCGCCTCGGCGACTGCGCGGAGCGGATCCGTTCGCCGAACCTTCTGCAGAGACGGGCGCCGCCAGCGTGGCATCAGCGACTCGTCGACGGTCGTGAGACCCTGCCCCGCCGCGACCTCGAGCCCGGTCGCAGCAGCAGTCGCGAGAGCCGATTCGGGGTCCGCCGCTACGCCATCGCGGCGTCGCTTGCCGAAGAGCACGAAGGCAGCCCAGGCGGCCGTGCCTCCTGCAGCGGTGCTGATCGACGGGGCGAGATCGACGATCAACTGGGAGAGCGGGGCGTGGTAGCTGATCAGCAGATAGGACGGCACTCCTCCGGTGGTGCCCGTCCCGGAACCGCCACGCGCCACCTGAACGAGGCCCGGGCCGTGGCCCGACGAGCCCGGCGGCACCGATCCCTCGGCCCCGTAGACGCTCTGGCCACCGTCACTCGTGGGGATGTCGCTTGGCGCTGCGCCCGGGGGCGTGGGGGTCGCGGCCGGGTGGGTCGGTGTCGCCACGGGGTGAGTGGGTGTGGCGAGGGGCCGGACGGGAGTGGTCTCGGTCAGGCTGGCCTTGGGTGTCGGCTTGGCAACACTGGCACTGCTCCGGGCCGTGGGCTGCGCCGACTGAGGCGCGGGTGCCTGGCTGGAAGCGACAGGACCGCCGGTCGGGGTGCCGGAAGCGATCGGGCCGCCGCTATCTCCCGGCGTCGGCGTCGGCTGGGGGCTTGGGCTGGGCGTGGGCTTCGGGCTGGGGGTTGGGGTGGCTTTGCTCGGGCTCGGGCTTGCGGTCGGGCTCGGGCTTGTGGTCGGCGTGGGGGTCGGGGTCGCATGGTGCACGGTCACGGATCCGGATTGGACGACCACGCGGCTCCCGACCGCCGGAGTCGCCATGAAGCTGACCCCGTGCCAGCCCACGGAGACGTCGACCGATACGCTGAAGCGAACCCCATGGACGTAGTCTTGTGAGGCCGGCGCCAACGCTCGCACCGAGTCCTCGATCTGCACCTGCACAGACCGTGGAGCTACACCCGTTGCGTCGGTGAAGGTGACCGAGAACTCGATGGCGGTGCCGAACGTAGTCTCGCGTGGGGAAACCTGCGGATCGGTGAGGCCGTAGCTCGACTGCGCGGACGCCGACGCAATCGCCACGGACAGCATCAGCAGCGCCAGCGACAAGGCTACAAGCCAGCTGGCGTGCGTCCCGCAAGTCCGCCGAATCGGCACCGTTTACCTCCACGGGCCAACACGCCCGTCATGAAATTGAGGATGGGACGGCCGGGGGGACCGGGCAATGGTACGGCGGTCATGGCACGGAGGACCGGTTGATGCGACCGCCACCAGTCGGGCAGAGGGATGGTCTATCCCGGAGCGTGATGGCGTGGCGGAGAACTACACCAGACCTCACCGCACCCTCGACCGAACCGGTAGGCGTCTCCCGAATTGACCAGCCCCGGGGCAGTCACATCGGGCGGTGCTCGTCCGCACCAGGCATGCCCTTCGGTGACACCTGACACCCGGTCATGGGACGTAGCCAATCGGCCGGGAGGCTCGGGCCTTCCGGCCCGCATCGTGCGCCCATTGGCCCTACTCCGGGAGCACCCCGATCGGGGAAGCTCGGAACCAATGGCCGGCGCTTCCGCGTTCGGCGCGTGGCGCGTGACCGGCACGCAGGTTCCCAGGAGAACGAAGGCGGCAGTATGAGCACGACTTACAAGCCCGGCGAAATCGACGCGGTCCTCCGAGACGGCTCGTCGGTGCGGATCAGAGCCAGCCACCCGACCGACGAGTCGGCCATCGTGGCCTTCCTCGAGGGCCTCTCCGAAGAATCTCGCCGACTCCGCTTCCGTACCGATAGCGTGGACCTTGGGGCCACCGCCCGGCACTGGTCCGGCATCGACTGCGAGGACTGCTGCGTGCTCGCGGTCCTCGGTGGAGAAGTCGTGGGCCAGGCAAGCTACGAACGGCTCGCAGACGATCGGGCACTCGTCGCCTTCACGGTCACCGATGCGTTCCAGGGCCGCGGCCTGGGAACGCTGCTGCTGAAGCGGCTGGCCGAGGCCGCCGACGAAGATGGCGTGGCCGTCTTCGAGGCGGAGGTTCTCGCCGAAAACGACAAGATGCTGGAGCTCTTTCGCGACAGCGGCTTCGTCGTGACGATGAAGAGCGAACCCGGCTCGGTAAGGGTCGAGTTCGCCACTTCGCTGACTCCCGAGGCTCAGGCGCGCTTCGAGGCCCGCGAGCAGGTCGCGGCGATGAACGCCGTCCGGGGAATGCTGGCTCCTCGTTCCGTGGCGGTCATCGGCGCCGGTCGCAAGCGCAAGACCATCGGTGGCGAAGTCTTCCACAACCTGATGGACGGCGGCTTCAACGGCCCGGTCTATCCCGTCAACCCGGGCGCCGAGGTCGTGCAGTCCGTCCGCGCCTACAAGTCGATCCTCGATATCCCGGGCCCGGTCGATCTCGCCGTGATCGTCGTGCCGGCCAAGCTCACGCTGCAGGCTGCCCGTGAATGCGCTGAGAAGGGCGTCCACGGCATGGTCGTGATCACCGCCGGCTTCGGCGAAACCGGACCTGCCGGCAAGGAACTGCAGAAGGAACTGCTCGCGATCGCGCGCGAGGCGGGCATCCGCGTCATCGGCCCCAACTGCATGGGCGTGATCAACACTCACGACGACGTGCGCATGAACGCCACGTTCTCGCCGAACGCCCCGATCCAGGGCAACGTCGGGTTCCTGTCGCAGTCGGGCGCGCTCGGCCTGGCCGTCATCGAGTACGCGAACACCCTGAATCTCGGCCTTTCGACCTTCATCTCGGTCGGCAACAAGGCCGACCTTTCGGGCAACGACTTCATCCAGTACTGGGCCGACGATCCGGCCACGGACGTCATCGCCCTGTACCTCGAGTCGCTGGGCAACCCGCGCAAGTTCGCCCGGATCACGCGCCGGGTCGGCCGCCAGAAGCCGATCCTCGCGGTCAAGAGCGGACGCTCGTCCGCCGGCGCCCGCGCCACCTCGTCGCATACCGGCGCGCTGCTCGGCGCCTCGGACGTGACCGTCGACGCGCTGTTCAAGCAGGCCGGCGTCATCCGAACCGACACCCTCGGCGAGTTCTTCGACGTCGCCACGCTCCTCGCCAACCAGCCTCGTCCGAAGGGCAACCGCGTCGCGATCCTGACCAACGGCGGCGGCCCCGGCATCCTCTGCGCCGACGCGTGCGAGGCCGACGGCCTGATCGTGCCCCAGGTTCCGGACGAGCTCAAGGCCAAGCTGGCCGAGTTCCTGCCCGCGGACGCCGGCCTCAACAACCCGGTCGACATGATCGCCGCCGCACCGGGCGAGTCCTACCGCAAGGCCCTCAAGCT
>CAZRUC010000045.1:0-10610 GCA_964603175.1 uncultured Anaerolineaceae bacterium | reverse complement strand
TGTGTGGCTCAGGGCCACGACGCGCTCAGCATGATCGAGAAGTGCGAGAACGAGATCGTCGGTGGCGAGGTCACGCTGGACCGATACCGCCGAGACATCGCCTTCCTCAAGTCGCTTCCGCCGACCCCGGTCGAGTATCGCAATGAGAAGGCCCTCGCGGACCTGATGCTCGGCGAGAACGCCTGGGGCTTCGTCGGCGGCGCGGGCTCGTGCTCGGGCTGCGGCGAAGGCACCGTCGTTCGAATGCTGATGGCGGCCACGCTCCAGGTCTACGGGCCGGAGAGCATGGGCATCGTCGCCGAGACCGGCTGCAACAGCGTCTTCGGCAGCACCTATCCCTTCAACCCGTTCACCGTTCCGTGGACCAACTCGCTGTTCGAGAACGGCCCCGCCGATGCCCTCGGCATCCGGCTGCGCTGGGATCAGGCCGGCCACTCCGATCGGCGGCTCTGGGTCTTCGGCGGCGACGGTGCGATGTACGACATCGGCTTCCAGTCGCTGTCGCGAATGGTGGCTTCGGGCGCGGACATCAAGGTCCTCGTCCTCGACACCGGCGCCTACTCGAATACGGGCGGTCAGGCCTCGACGGCTTCGTTCACGAGCCAGGTGGCCAAGCTCGCCGCATTCGGCAAGGCCGAGCATGGCAAGTCCGAGCGCCGCAAGGAGCTCGGCCGAATCATGATGGCTCACGGTGAGACCTACGTGGCCCAGGTGAGCCCGTCCAACATCAACCACTTCTATCGCGCCATCATCGATGCCAACGCATACCCGGGCCCGGCGGTCGTCATCGCCTACGCCCCTTGCATGCCCGAACACGGCATCGCAGACGACGCCGCCAATCGCCAGGCCAAGCTCGCAATCGAGTCGCGCGCATTCCCGCTCTTCACCTACGACCCGCGCCGCGGCGAATCCATGACACAGCGTCTGTCGCTCCAGGGCAACCCCGCGGTCAAGGAAGACTGGTCGAAGAACCCCGATGGGACCACTTTCGACTTCGTTTCCTTCGCCCGCACGGAAGGCCGCTTCGCCCAGCACTTCGACAAGGAGGGCAAGGCCTCCCACGAGTTGCTCGCCTCCCAGGATGACCGCCTGGCGAACTGGCACATGCTCCAGGAGCTTGCCGGCATCCGCTAGCTCGGGTCGCTTACATCGCCAATCTCACCGTCACGAAAGAACCGGGGCTCCGCAAGGGGCCCCGGTTCTGATTTCGGGCGGGTTTCCAATGGCGACTACTCGGAGTCGGGCTTGCCAGCCAGCGCCGAGCGGCGCCAGATGAGGCGGTGGATCGGGACCCAGCGTGGAATATCTCGCAGGATGGGGATGAACGGTACCAGCGCCAGGACGAGCGTCAGGAACCCCATCAGGACCACGACGAGCAGGTCGGCGTTGTCGGCGGTATCGAACGGCGGAACCTGGTACCACATGGTGAAGAGCCATAGCCAGGTCTGACCCGGATAGCTGCCGGTCTCATTCATCATGCCCCACTGGGTTCCCAGCAGGTGCTGTTGGTCGGCCAGGCCGGCCAGGTAGCCGCCGTCGCCCATGAAGAGGAGCGGCGCGGTGTAGTTCGTCTGATAGAAGCGCGGGCTCGTCAGAAGGATCCCGTCGAGGCTCCCGGCTTGGGCGATGGCCAGCTCGCCCGCCATCAGCGCCGTAACCGGTCCGTAGTCGCCGTCGGGGACCGTGACCTGCCCGTTCTGGACCGTCGCGCTGTCAAGGGCGGTGGTGTATGCATCCAACCAGGCCTGCTGTTGATCGCTCGTGGCGGCCTGGTAAGTTGTGAGGGCGCTGGTCAGGGCGTCGTCGTTACGGCTGACGGTCTCGAGCGGTCCCAGGACGAACGATTGAGCCGTATCGATGTGCATCGGGTCGCCGAAGAAGTCCTGCGGCGCGAACGGTCCGATGGCTTGAGCCACACCCGAGACGTCCGTGTACGGCGGTCCGTAGCCTGCGGTGTCGCTGGTCCCGGCCAACTCGGCGCTGGCTGTGGTCACGAAGTCGATCGGATCGGCTGTGGACCAACTCTGGATCGTCACCGAAGGAACGTCCGGCGACGAGAGTGCGAAACCCAAACCGAGGGCCACGATGCCCACGATCAATAGGGCCAGGACCAACTCCTTGAGCAGGTCGTAAGGCGCCATCGGTACGCCGCGGTAGTACGTGTCCTGGTCCCAATGCTTGCGGCTCATGACTCACGCCCCTCGGTCTGGTCGTTTCGCTTGAAGCGCCCGGGCCAGCCGATCGGCAAGACGACGCCGCGCAGACGTATCAGGAGGATGTGCACGCTGACGAGAGAGATGATCGCCAGAGGCAGCAGCATGACGTGGATCCCGTACATCTGACCGAAGTCGAGGATGTTGAAGAAGGCTCCCAGACCCGTTCCGTTGATGGCGTCCTTACCGTTCAGCGCGATCCACTGAGCGTCCAGGTTCTGCTGCGTCAGATAGCCGGTAAAGCCGGCACCGATTGCGATCGAGAAGATGCCAATTCCAACGATCCACGTAAGCGCCCGGCCGTGCCGCCAGCCGGCCATGAAGAATTGGCCCCAGAGGTGGATGACGGTGAACCCGAAGAAGAGTTGAACGCTCCAGAAATGGATGCTGTTGACGAACTTGCCGGCGCTGCTGACGTGCCACCACGTCGGCCCGAAGAAGACGAGGACCATCCCGCTGATGACGATCCAGACCAGCGCCGCGATTGCCCCCACACCGAACATGTAGACCCACGAGGACACATAACGGGGCTGCTTGTCGGGCAAGAGCTGGCGCCAGGGCCATCGCCGCGAGATGCCGTCACGCACGCCTCCGGTCCAATTGCCACTCGACGTTTGGTCCGCGGTGGCATCTGAAGGCGCGGCCGCTGCGACGTTCGACGCGGCTGTCTCGTCTGAATTCGCGATGGACTTGTGCCTTGGAAAGGGAATTACCAGGGCCAGCACGAAGAGGACGATCATCGCTCCGATGATCAACAGGTTCGGGACCGAGATCAGGATGAACCAGAAGTGCACGTAAGTTGCAGGGGTGTCCATCGCAGCCTCCGGCCCAGAGTCGAGCGGGGCGATCCGCAGCAGACTGAAAGGTAGCCGGGTAGGTGATGCCTACCCGGCGCTTCGACGAATCGGCCCACTGACCGGGACAATTTCGGCGATTCAGGGAATTCCTATGTCGCCGCCAAGCGGAGGGCAACTCCCCCGATCCGGTCCGACTAGGGCGCGAGAACGGCCCTGCCCGCTCTTCCCGCCTCCAGCCCGGCGGCGAAAGCGCCCAGGTCGGCCTCCAGCATCTCTGGGCGCTTGCCACCCGTTGCGTCCTCCAGGGCGGCCCGCACCGACTCGGGAGTCACCCAGCCCAATCGCCCCACTAGCGCTCCGAGCCCAACCACGCTCACCAATTGATCGTCGCCACCCTTCGCCGCCAGCTCGGTGCACGGGATGCGGAGCTCCTCGAGGTCGTGGCGGCCCACCGAGTGGGCGACCAACGACGCGTTGACGACGAGCAAGCCGCCCGGATGGACCTTCGAGGCGTACTTGCGCAGCGATGGCGGATTCATTGCGATTACCGCGTCGTAGTCGTCGACGCTGGGAGAACCGATCGGTTGCTCCCCGACGATGACCGTGCAGGCGGCCGTGCCGCCGCGCATCTCCGGCCCGTACGACGGGATCCAGAAGACCTCGAGCCCATCTTTGATGGCGGCCCGGGCGAGGATCCGGCCGGCGAACAGCAGACCTTGACCACCGAAGCCGGCGAAGACGACCGATCGCTCCACCTCAGGCCTCCGAAATCACGGCCGGCGCCGATTCCTTCATGCGATCGACGATCACGCCCAGTGGGAAGGCAGCTGTCACCGGTCCCATCACGTGCTCGAGCGATTCCTGCGGCGTCATGCCCCAGCCCACTGGGCAGTTGGACAACGCCTCGACGAGGGCGAACCCGCCACCATCGATCTGGACCTGGCAGGCCCGTCGGATCATCTCCTTGAGCTTGCCGATGAGCGACGCATTGCCGATGCTCCCCCGGGCGGCGTAGGAGACACCGGGGAGCTGAGCGAGCATCTCGGTGATCCTGATCGGGTAGCCCATTGTCGCGGCGTCACGCCCCGTCGGAGAGGACGTGGTGCGCTGGCCCATGAGCGTCGTCGGAGCCATCTGGCCGCCGGTCATGCCGTAGATGCCGTTGTTCACAAAGATGGCGGTGATTCGCTCGCCTCGCGCTGCGGCATGGACGATCTCTGCAGTCCCGATCGCGGCCAGGTCGCCGTCGCCCTGGTACGTGAGGACGAATGCATCGGGCTTGACGCGACGGACGCCGGTGGCTACGGCGGGCGCTCGACCGTGGGGCGCCTCCACGAAGTCCAGGCCCAGGTAGTCGTAAGCGAAGACGGCACACCCCACTGGAGCGACCGCGATCGTTCGGGGCGCGAGCTCCAACTCGGTCAGGACCTCGGCCAGCAGGCGGTGGATGACGCCATGGCCGCAGCCGGGGCAGTAGTGCGTGGAACGGTCGAGTAGCACGTCGGGTTTGCGGTAGATCAGACGCGCACCCGCGACGGGGCCTGCCGCCTCGTCGGGCCGTGTATTCGGAATCACGGTCGTGCCGCCTTTGCTCGGAGCGCCTTGAGCGCGCCGGCGACTTCGTCAGGCGTGGGCACCATGCCGCCCATTCGACCGTGGAACGCGACCGGACAGCGCCCTTCGACGGCCAGTCGGACGTCTTCGACCATCTGCCCGGAAGACAATTCGACCGTGAGCATGCCTTTCAGATGCCGGCTCAGCCGCGCCAGTTCGTGCGTCGGGAAGGGCCAGAGTGTGATCGGCCGGAAGAGCCCCACTCGTATTCCGCGCTCACGCGCTCGCTCGACGGTCGTTCGGGCAACACGTGCGGCCGTCCCGTAGGCGACGATCGCGAATTCTGCGTCCTCCAACTGCCAGCTCTCCCAGCGCACCTCGTGCCGGGCGATGGCACGGTACTTCTGCTGGAGCGCAAGGTTGCGCTTCTCGAGTGCTTCCGGCTGCAGGTCGATCGACTTGACAGTCCGGGGCGGACGACCCGCGGCTCCGGTCAAAGCCCAATCGAAATCACGCCGTTCCGGCGTCCGGAAGCGCGGCTCGACGGGCTCCATGGCCTGGCCGAGAATACCGTCGGCGACCAGCATGACCGGCGTGAGGTATTGCTCCGCGAGTTCGAAGGCGGTCGCCACAAGGTCGATTGCCTCACCGATGGAAGCCGGGGCCAGGACGGGGACGCGGTAGTCGCCGTGGCCGTGGCCCTTCGTGGCCTGGAAGTAGTCGCTCTGGGACGGACCGATACCACCCAGTCCGGGCCCGGCCCTCATGACGTTGACGAGCACCATCGGAGTTCCCGAGCCGGCCATGTAGCTCATCGCTTCGGCCATCAGGCTTATGCCGGGGCTAGAGGAAGAGACCATAACGCGGGCTCCGGTCGCGGCGGCGCCGAGCGCCATGTTGATCGCGCCCAGTTCGCTCTCAGCCTGGACGAAGACTCGGCCGACTTGGGGCATGCGCCGCGCCATCCACTCCAGCAGCTCGGCTTGAGGAGTGATCGGATAGCCGAAGTAGGCGTCGCAGCCCGCCTGGATGGCGGCCTCGGCGATCGCCTCGTTGCCCTTCATGAGCACCCGAGCGCGGCGGCCCGAGAGGTCTTCAGTTGTGCCGATCATCGGTCGCGCTCGGGCTTGGGTCGGGCCCAGACGGTGAAGACGGCATCCGGACATACTCGCGCGCAAATCGCGCAACTCGTGCAGCCGGCGGGATCGAGCAGTCTCACCGAGTGGTAGCCGAGGGCATTCACGCGGCTGCGATCGAGTCCGAGAACGGCCTTCGGGCAGGCCGCGACGCAGATCTCACAGCCCTTGCAGCGGGCATCGGCGATGGCCAGAGGAGCCCAGGAAATGGGCTGCCGAACTATCCTCGAAGCAACGGGACCGAGCGTCATCGCCGGCACCTCTAAGGTGCGCCGCCCGTCATGGAACAAGCCGCGGGCCGAAGCCTGTGGCTGTCCCTCCGGCGGGATTCGTTGGATCCAGCGTTGCTCGCAGGCGAATGGCTCACAAGAGCCGAACGACACGTCACCGCCGCCACACCGCCTGTCGCGCCGGCGTGGCGCTTGTCACCGAGGAGAACCGCGGCCGGCAACTGGTGGTGACACGAGTCGATATCTCCGTGCCTGCCGGCCCTACGGGCCCACGCCATCGGGCCCGCTGATGGCATACTGCAAATGGAGTAGGGCAGTACCGAAGGGCCCTGTTGCCGAGTCACGGCCAAGCCGCACTCTAAGGGCCCCAATGAACGACGACGATACGCAGCGAGACAGTCGCGAGACCTTCACGAAGGCTCCGCCCGTCAGCATCGAACCCCACGCCAAACCACCCGACCCCGTGCGCGCCGCATTCCCGGGCGAAGAGCCGCCCGAGGGGCTCGGTTTGATGGACCTTGGGCCCGGTGGCGAGAACGAGCCCAACATACGCCTGGCCTTGCTCGGCGAGCCGTTCGACGATCCGGTTGCGCCCGGCAGCGTCCGGTGCGTCGCTTGCGCCCACCGCTGCGTTCTGAGGCCGGGAAGAATAGGCATATGCGGGGTGCGCCAGAACCGCGGCGGCTGGCTGTACACCCTGGTCTACGGTCAGATTGCGGCCTCCAAAGACGAGCCGATCGAGAAGAAGCCCTTCTACCACTTCCTGCCCGGGAGTTACGCCCTCTCGATTGCCACAAAGGGCTGCAACTTCCACTGTGACTTCTGCCAGAACTGGCAGATAGCGCAGGCCCACCGGGAGGGCATCGTCCCGGAAAGCCGCTTCCTGCCGCCCGATATGGTGGTCGAGGAGGCGGTTGGGTCGGGCGTCCGAAGCATCGCCTACACGTATGTCGAGCCCACGGTCTTCATCGAGTACGCCCTCGACACCATGACGAGGGCCCGGCGCGCCGGACTACACAACGTGTTCGTGACGAACGGCTACGAAACCCCGGAGGCGATCGCGTTGATCGCGCCGTACCTGGACGCTGCGAACATCGATCTCAAGGCCGCCAACGATGCGTTCTACCGGCGCGTTTGCGGCGCCCGCTGGGAACCTGTTCGCGACACGATCGTCGAGATGCGCCGCCGGGGCATCTGGGTCGAGCTCACGACACTGCTCATCCCCGGTCTCAACGACGATCCTGGCGACCTTACGGCCATGGCTGAATGGATCGCCACGACCCTTGGTCCTGAGACACCCTGGCACGTGACCCGGTTCCAGCCGGCTCACCGCATGGCCACGCTTCCGCCGACTCCCGTCGAGTCGCTGGTGCTGGCGGCCGAGATAGCCCGCCGGGTTGGTCTGAAGCACGTCTACGTGGGCAATGCCCCCGAAGTCGAGTCGGCCAGCACGTGGTGTGCCGGGTGCGGCGAGCTCCTGATCGCCCGCAACGACTACACGGTCACGGAGTGGCGCCTGGTAGAGGGACGATGTCCGCGCTGCAAACATGCTCTGGCCGGGGTCGGTCTCGAGGACTCCCCGGTTCTGGCGTAGTCATCGGCCGGCGCTCATCTCCGGCCTACCCGCTCTACTCGTCCTAGGCCGACGCTCGGACGGGATCCCTTCGGGACCTTCGGCCCGACTCGGGGGCCTCTCGGCAGGCGAAAACTTGAGCGTGCCGGTGTGATATATGCGTGGGCCCGCATGTTCGGCGCGCTCTCAAGCGACGAGGTGATCCGGTGTTCGAGACAGGTCCGGCGGGAGGCACGGCGGGGGCGCTGTGTCAGCGTGACCTGCGGTGAGCGGGACCGCTGCGGAGCGTCGAGTCGGACGCTCCATCGTCGTTCACGGAGTGGTGCAGGGCGTTGGCTTTCGGCCGTTCGTCTGGCGTCTCGCGAAAGAGCTCGAGCTGAGCGGGAGCGTCCGGAATACAGGCGGCCAGGTCGAGATTGAAGTCGAAGGCTCTGAAAGCGCCATCGATGCGTTCGCCGGCCGCATACGATCGGAAGCGCCACCTCACGCCAGGGTGGAGAGCGTCGAAGTTCGGCCTTCCGACCATCCGACCGGAGATGGCGCGGATTTCTCGATCGAGGAGAGCGACGGCTCAGGCTCGATCGAGCGGCTCTTCCCGCCCGACATCGCCACCTGCGACGAGTGCCTCGGAGAGCTCTTCGATCCGGGAGATCGACGCTTCCGCTACCCGTTCACCAACTGCACGAACTGTGGCCCCCGGGCGACGATCATCGACGAGCTTCCGTACGACCGGGCCCGGACGTCGATGCGCGACTTCCCGCTGTGCGCGGCCTGCGAGGCTGAGTACCGCGATCCGGCGAACCGCCGTTTCCACGCGGAGCCGGTCGCGTGTCCAGACTGCGGACCACAACTGAGCTATCGCCGACCGGGCGATCCGGCTCCGACTGAGTGGCGCGAGGACGCGCTCGGCGCGGCCGTCACGGACCTGCGCGCCGGACGGATCGTGGCGGTCAAGGGCTTGGGGGGTTATCACCTCGCCTGCGACGCCACCGATTCTGCGGCCGTCGCCCGCCTTCGCGACCGCAAGCGTCGCTGGGCGAAGCCGTTCGCGGTCATGGTCCGAGACGTTGCCGCAGCCCGGGCTCAGGCCGAGCTGTTGCCCGAAGAAGAAGCGCTGCTGACCTCGCCGGCGCGGCCGATCGTGCTGGTCGAGCGGCGCCGGAACGTGGAGCCCGCTCTCGCCGACGGCGTGGTGAATGCCAGACCTCAGGACCCGGCCCGCGCCGCCGCGCTGAACCGGCGCGTCGGCCTATTCCTACCGTACACGCCGCTCCACCACCTACTTCTCGAGGCTCTCGGGCGACCCATCGTTCTGACGAGCGGCAATCTCGCCGACGAGCCACTCGCCACCGACGACGGCGAGGCGCTGGAGCGGCTGGCGGGGATCGCCGACTCGTTCCTGGCCCACGACCGCGAGATCCGGGCACGCTACGACGACTCGGTCACCCGGGTAGTGGATGGGCGCGAAAGCCTGATCCGGCGTTCCCGTGGCTACGCACCGGAGCCACTGCCCCTGCCGATCGCTACTCCGGAACCGTTGCTGGCGGCCGGCGCCGAGCTCAAGCACACCTTTGCGCTGGCTCGCGGCGGCCGCGCCCACGTCGCGCCGCACACCGGAGACCTCGAGGAGCTGACAACGTACCGAGCCTTCGAGACGAACCTCGCGCACCTGCGGCGTCTGCTGGACATCGAGCCCGCGTACGTCGCCCACGATCTCCATCCCGGGTACCTCTCGACGCAATTCGCCGAGCGGCACTTCCCCCAGAGCCGCCGCATCGGCGTCCAGCACCACCATGCACACGTCGCCTCGGCGGCCGCAGAGGCCGGATTGACCGGCGAGTTCATCGGCGTGGCATTCGACGGCCTAGGCATGGGCGACGACGGCACTCTCTGGGGCGGCGAGGTTCTCGTCGCAACACTGGCGAGTTATCGGCGGGTGGCGCGGTTCGGCCGGGCGCCGATGCCGGGCGGCGCGCTGGCGGTCAAGAAGCCGTACCGGATGGCGCTCGGGTACCTCCTCTCGGCCGAGGCGTTCGATGGTGACGGCAGCACTGCCGATTGGCTGAGGGCGGACCTCACCGCGCCTTTCCTGGATCGTCTGGATCCGCGAGAGGTGGAGATCGTCCGGGTTCAGCTGGCCCGCGCTTTGAACGCGCCGGTTGCCTCGTCCGCCGGGCGGCTCTTCGACGCGGCAGCGAGCCTGCTCGGGATCCGTGACGTCGCCGAGTACGAGGCCCAGGCCGCCATCGAGCTGGAGTTGCTGGCGGCGGAGGGGAGCCACGCCCCGCTGCCGTACCAGATCGCCCGCCACGATGGCCTCCTCGTCTACGATCCGCGGCCCACGATCCGCGCGCTTCTCGAAGGCCGCGCCTCAGGCACGCCGGTGGAGATCCTTGCCTCGCGCTTCCAGGAGACCGTAGCGGCCGTAACCCGGCAGTTGTGCGCGGACGTCCGCGAATCCACCGGTCTGCGCCAGGTGGCGCTTTCGGGCGGCGTATTCCAGAATCAGTGGCTCGCGACCACGCTCGTCCGCCGCCTCACCCGTGACGGCTTTGAAGTCCATACGAACGAACGCGTCCCGGCGAACGACGGCGGGATCAGCTACGGTCAGGCAGCGGTAGCAGCCGCACGCCTGGCCGGCGCGTCCTAGCGGCCGCCGAGCGGCAAGGAGAAATCGAATGTGCCTCGGCATTCCGGGCAAGGTGGTCGAGATCCGCGACGACGGACCGATGCGCATGGCCACAGTCGACTACGGCGGAGCCCGCAAGGAAGCCTGTCTGGCGTACGTCCCTGAGGTCGGCCTCGGCGACTACGTAATCGTCCACGTGGGGTTCGCGATCAGCCAGCTCGACGAGGAAGAAGCGCTCCGAACTCTGGAGCTCCTCCGCATGATGGACGAGGAGGGCCTGGCCATGGAACTCGGCGATGCCCCGGCGGCCGTGACCCCCAGCGCCGGTGCCGCATGAAGTACATCGACGAGTACCGCGACTCGGCCATCGCGCGCAAGCTCCTCGACGAGATCCACCGCATCACAACGCGGCCCTGGGCGCTCATGGAGGTCTGCGGCGGGCAGACCCACACGCTCGTCAAGCAGGGCATCGACGAGG
>CAZRUC010000044.1:4350-10844 GCA_964603175.1 uncultured Anaerolineaceae bacterium | reverse complement strand
GGGGCGATCGCGCCGGCGATCATCCGGGTCGATCCGGGCGATCCATCAGCGCTGACCCAGGACCCTTCGATCCTGGGCGGATTTCCATTCGGGCCATCCGGTCCGGTGACGATCGGCGGGGCGCTGATAGTCGTCGGGTCTTTGCTGTGCCTGGCCCTGGCTGGTATGGCTCTGGCCGGTCTTGCCACGTTGAAGTTTCGCTCGGCGGCATCGGGCATCCTGGTCGCAGGGATCTACGTCGTCGTCGAGGGGATCGCCGCCGCGCTGGTGATGTCCCGGGCGACAGGTGATCTGCTCTATCTGCCGCAGCTCGCGCTGACCATGCGGCTGGCGGCGCTCGTCCAGGACGCTCAGGTCGCCGCCGGCCTCAGTGCCGGAGGAGGCGGCCCATCCAGTGGGCCCGGTTGGGTGGCACTGCCGCCTCTCGTGGGCGCCGGCATTCTCGCCGTCTGGCTGTGCGGTCTCCTGGGGCTCTGGTTCGTGGTCCTGCGCCGCGCCGACATCGACGAATAGCAAGAGCGCCGCTCGTAGTAGTTGCGGCGCTACGCCGCCCTTCGGGGAAGGCCCACGCCTCCGGACCCGAACCACGTTCCCGCGCTGCCCTTGACGATTGCCACCGCGTCCTCGAGGGCGCCGATCGCCGCAAAGCGGCCGCCTCCCCGGACGAACTCCGCGCACGCCCGGACCTTCGGGGCCATCGAGCCGGACGGCCACGCCCCCGCCTCCAGGCCTTCGAGAGCCTCGTCGACCGTGAGGCGCAGGATGGGCTCCTGACGCGGCGTGCCCCAGCGCCGATAGACCGCATCCACGTCGCTGAGGAGGAGCAGCCCATCGGCGTCCACCGAGCGCGCCAGCACGACGGCCGCGAGGTCCTTGTCGATGACCGCCTCGCGTCCTTGGTACCGTCCGTCCGGCAGCTCCGCCACCGGGATTCCCCCACCACCGGATGCGACGACGAGAACGCCGGCGTCGACGAGCCTGCGGATCGCGGCCGCCTCGACGATCCGCAGCGGCCGCGGAGATGCGACGACGCGCCGCCAGCTCGAGCCGTCCGGGGCCACGTCCCAACCGCGCGACTCCGCCAGCTCCCGTGCAGTCGCCTCGTCGTAGATCGGCCCGACCGGTTTCGTGGGATTGAGGAACGCTGGGTCGTCGGCCGCAACCACCGTCCGTGTCACGAACACGGCGATCTCGCGCCGCCGGCCGACTTCCAGGAAAGCGTCGTTTAGCGCCTGCGCCAGCAGATAGCCGATCTGACCCTGCGTCTCGGCACCCAGCACATCCAAAGGTGGCGCCGGGACGACCGACGCAGCCATCTCCGCCCCTATGGCCAGAAAGCCCACCTGGGGCCCGTTGCCATGGGTGATGACGATCTCGGCGCGGCTGCCTTCGGCGAGCGTTACCAGGCCCCGAGCCGCGGCCACCAGGTTGCGGCGCTGGACCTCGGTCGAGCCGGGTTCTCCGCGCCTGATCAGCGCGTTGCCGCCCAGCGCGACGGCCAGTCGAGTCACGAAAGGCGCTCCCAGCGCTCCTCGCCCGTGATCAGCAGATAGAGGAGTGCCTGTTGGGTATACCAGCGGTTCTCGGCTTCGTCGAAGACACGCGACTGCGGTCCGTCCATCACGTCATCGGTGACTTCATCGCCGCGATGGGCAGGCAGGCAATGCATGAAGATGGCCCGGAGCGCAGCGAGGGACATCAGGGCCGCGTCCACTCGATACCCGGCAAAGGCACGTGCCCGCTCCTGGCGCTCCTTCTCCTGGCCCATGCTGGCCCATACATCGGTGTAGACGGCATCGGCCGCTCGGGCCGCGACCGCAGGTTCGTGGCCCAGCTCGATCGCGCCGCCGCTGACCGCGCAGTTCGCTCGGGCGGCTGCGACGATCTCGGGATTGGGCTGGAAACCTTCCGGCGCCGCGATCGCCAGCGTGAAGCCCATGTAGCCCGCCGCCTGGATCAGCGAGTGGCAGACGTTGTTGCCATCGCCGATGAACGCGACGCGAAGCCCGGCGAGGTCGCCGAACGCCTCCTGGAGAGTCATGAGGTCGCCCAACGCCTGGCAGGGATGGTGGTCGTCGGTCAGCGCGTTGATGATTGGGATCGTGGAGTACTCGGCCAGCTCCTCGACCTTGGCCTGCTCGAACGTACGAATGACCAGCGCAGAGAGATACCTGGAGAGAACGCGTGCGGTGTCGGCGATCGTCTCGCCGCGACCTAGCTGCAACTCGTCGGAGCGAAGGGCGATCGGCAGCATGCCGAGGCCCCAGATCGCCGCCTCGAAACTGACCCGCGTCCGAGTGGAAGGCTTGTCGAAGATCATCCCGACCCGACCGCCAGCCAGCGTCTGGCTGGTCATGCCCTGCCGTGTCTTGATGAGTGCTGCGTGTTCGAGGACAAGGCGGATCCCGTCCCGCCCGAGGGAATCCAAAGTCAACAGATGGCGAGCCATCGGATTCTCCTAGTGGGCCGGCGCCTTCGACGAGGCGGCGCGCGCCCGCTCGACGATCGGTGCCAGCAGATCGGTCAGGCTGGGATGGGCGAGCTGATCCGACCGAGTCGCTTCGGGTGCCAGTTCGTCGAGCTCATAGCGGACCCGAACGACGGGCTTGTCGAGACGCAGAACCCTTGTCAGATCGATCGGTGTGGCCGACAGCACCAGGTCTGCCGGCATGGCGTTGAGGGCATCCTCGAGCTCGCGCATCTGGCCGTCGCCGTAGCCCATGGCTGGAATAAGGCGTTCCAGTGCGGGATACCGGGCCAGCGTGTCCGCGAGTTGACCCGTCGCAAAAGGCCGCGGATCGACGAGCCCTGCGGCCCCGAAACGCCGCGCCGCCACGACGCCGGCTCCGAAGGTCATGCCGCCGTGGGTGAGGGTGGGGCCGTCCTCGACCACCGCCACGAGCTTTCCGGCGATTTCGCCGCCCACGAGCGTGAGTGACGATCGCGCCAGGATGATCGGAGCGTCGGGATTCGCGGCAGTGACGTTGGCCCTGACCTCGGCAATTTGCTCGGGCGTGGCCGAATCGACTTTGTTGACGACCACCACGTCGGCCATTCTGATATTCGTTTCGCCGGGATGGTAGTGGAGCTCGTGGCCCGGCCTCAAGGGATCGGCGACCACGACGAAGAGGTCCGGCAGGAAGAACGGGAAGTCGTTGTTGCCGCCGTCCCACAGAACGACGTCGGCTTCAGTTTCGGCCTGTCGCAGGATTTCCTCGTAGTCCACACCGGCATAGAGGACGCGGCCGGCGTCGAGATGAGGCTCGTACTCCTCGCGCTCCTCGATCGTCGTCTCGTAGCGGTCGAGATCCGCGTAGGTTGCGTAGCGCTGGACACGCTGAGCCACGAGGTCGCCGTAGGGCATCGGATGGCGGCAGACCACGACCCGCAGGCCTTCACGCTCGAGCAGGCTCGCGAGATAGCGCGTCGTCTGGCTCTTACCGGCGCCGGTCCGCGTGGCTCCAGTGGCCACCACCGGACGCGTGCTCGGCAACATGGTTCGCGCAGGCCCCAGGAGCTCGAAATCGGCCCCGCTGGCCAGCACGCGGCTGGCCATGTGCATGACGTGCTCGTGAGTCACGTCGCTGTAGGCGAAGACGACCAGGTCGATCGACTGCTCGGCGAGCTGGCGCTCGAGCTCGGCCTCGGCGACGATCGGGATGCCTTCGGGATAGAGTGGACCAGCCAGCTGCGGCGGGTATCGACGTCCGGCTATGCCGGGGATCTGGGTGGCTGCGGTAAATGCCACGACCTCGACGCCGGGGTCATTTCGGTAGGCGACGTTGAAGTTGTGGAAGTCGCGCCCTGCGGCCCCCATGATCACGATTCGCTTGCGATCCATTGGTAGATCCGGCCCTTCATAGTCGCGCCGTTGGGAACGCCCCGGCAGCGACTCTCGGGCTGACGAGCCGGTTCCCGCCTCTGGGCCAGCGGTCGTCTAGCTGTGCCTAGTGTCGCCTCGCCGGGCTTGGGGCGCAAGGGCCGTGCGGACCGACGGGCTCGGAGCGCGTCAGTCGGGTCGAACCGTTGCTTCCAGGGCCACCTGGACTGCCATTCGACCGCCTGCGCCCGAATGCGAAGCGGCGAGCGCGATCGTTGTTACGGGCCCAAAACCGGACCGTGACAGGATCTCGCATGTGCCGTCGACGGTCGGGGCACACCAGCCCGGGTCCGTCAAGGTTCGGACGAGAGTCCACCCGACGTGCGCCGGATCGGACGAACCTCCGACCGGCTGGAACTCGTCGGCGATGAGGAACCTCCCGCCCGGTGCCAGGGCGCGGCTGATCCTTCGGAAGAGCGGCTCCGAATAGACGCTCACGTCGCATTCGAGAACCGCGTCGAAGCCCCCGGGAAGCTCTCCGTCGAGGAAATCCGCAGCCTGAAAATCGATGCGTCCTGCGACGGACGGTGCCTCCGATCGGACGATTTCGCGACCCACGGCGGTGACGTTGGGAATGTCCAGGACCGTCACCGACAACTCCGGCCAGCGCTTCGCCAGGGCAATCGCGACCACTCCCGAACCACCCCCGAGGTCCAGCAGGCGCCGCACGGCCGTGAGGTCCAGTTTCGCGGCTAGCTGCGCGGCCATCGGCCCGTGGAGCTCGTAGAGCATCCGAGTGAATCTTCGGGCGCGGTCAGGGTCTTCCGCCATCTGCAGCAGATACGGCGCCCTGCCGTTCGACTGCGGCTCGTGCCTCGCCCTCAGCTTGCGCGGCAGGTCCCGAACCGCCTCCAGGCGCTCGCGGGCCTCTTGCGCGAGGAAGCGCCATGTCTCGGCGCTGTACCTCGCCAGAATGCCCGACCTGGCTGTCGCGGTCGGCGCGTAGATGCCCCCATGCTCAGCGACCAAACCGGCCGTGGAGAGAACCTTGAGCCAGGCCCGGCAGCGCCCGACGGGGATCCCAAGCGCGCGCCCGACCTCCGCCGCGTCTCGGGATTCAGCCTCCAGAAGCCAGAAGAGACCAAGCTCCAGCGCCGCACCAACCGCGGCGCCGGTGAGAGGCTGGTCAAGGGTGTCGAGTACATCCGCAACTTCGGTCATCTCGTTCTCCTGGCGTCATCGTAGCGCCGGAGCAGGCAACCGTAGCAACGAGGCTGGCGTGGATCGCCGGCCGGGCGAAGGGGGCCCAGGGCCGCTAGAAGAGGAACTCGGCCATGCCGATGACGCCGCACGCGAGCAGCCCGACGGTGAGGACGCAAAGCAGCGCGGTGTGGCGCGGCGAATTCGCCAGGTCCCCGAGCAGCTCGCGGTCGCTCGTGAGCCTCACCAGGAATGCGAGCGGCAGCGCCAGCACGATGACGTTGAAGACCATCGCGCCCACGGCCACCCTGACGAGGTCGTGAGAGGCCAGGACGACGACGGCCGCAGGTAACACCTCGGCCAGGTAGACCGCGTAGAAGCGGCGCGCTTCACTCGGCTTGAGATTGAGGCTGTGTGGCCAGCCCAGCAGCTCACCGATTCCCCAAGCGGCCGACAAGGACACCACGACTAGTGCGAGCAAGCCCGAGCCGATGAGGCCGAGGGCGATGAGCCAGCCGGCTCCCCCGTTGGCCAGGCGAGCCAGCCCTTCCGGCAGCTCGGCCAGGTTCGCCGGCAGGGCCCGGGTCGAGGCAGCACCTTCCATGGCGACGGCCGCGGCGATGACGATCGCGGCCATGAGCGCCTGGCTCGCGAAGGCACCCAGGAGCGTCTCGACGCGAGAGCCGTGAAGATCCTCGCGCGTGAGCTTCTTGTCCACGCTGGCGGACTGCTGGTAGAAGATCATCCAGGGCATGATCGAGGCGCCGACCATTGCGACGGCCAGCGAGAAGTATCCGGCGGGGTGAGCGGAGAGTGGGTTGAGACCGCTCGCAATCCGCGCAGGATCGGGATGGCCCGCAAATGCCAGCACGACGAAGCTGAACAGTGCCAGGGAGAGCCCTAGTGCCAATCGCTCGAACCACGTGTAGCTGCGAGTCAACACCATCGAGGCGTGAACGGCGAGCGCTCCCACGATCGCCAATGGCGCGGGGATTCCCACGATCGCGGCGCCCAGGGCGATGCCCGCGAACTCGGCCACGTAAGCCACGAAGTTCATCACGGCCATCCCCACTACCGCGACACCCGCCCAGCCGGCTCCGTAACGCACGCGGATCAGTTCGGCGTGGCCCAGGCCGGTCACGAGCGCCAGCCTGGCGGTCATCTCCTGAACCAGGTAGAGGATGGGAACGAGGGCGAAAAGCGGGAGCAACAGGGCGTAGCCGGACTCCGTTCCGGCCTTGCCAGCGGTGATGACGCTCGGCGCGTCCACGTCGGCGAGCATTACGACCCAGGCCGGGCCGACGACCCGGAGCCAACGGCCGAGGGCGGGCCCACGCAGAGCCACGGCCACAGTGCGAACGCCCTGGACGACAGTCATGGCCGAACCCTAACCGGGCCGGTGAGTTTTCCGGAGGGCCGACCTGCGCTCTCTGGGGTCCCTCTGGCCCCCCGACTATCGTCCGTCCCGCCCCCA
>CAZRUC010000044.1:0-4250 GCA_964603175.1 uncultured Anaerolineaceae bacterium | reverse complement strand
GGCCACCGGCCACGGCCGACAGACGAACGAGCCCTCGATTTCATGAACTCGTACGGATTCAACTTCGTTCGCATTCCGACGGACTACCGAGTCTGGACTGCCGGCTTCGACTATTTCCACCCGGATGAGTCGATACTGGAGGCCCTTGACCGTCACGTCGGGGCATGCGCTCTGCGGGGCATACACGTTGCGCTGAACTTGCACCACGCCCCTGGCTATTGCATTACGCCCGACAAGACCGAGATTCACAATCTGTGGCTCGATCGCGAGGCTCAGGATGCGTTCGTATTTCTTTGGCAGCTTTTCGCGACACGCTATCGGGACTTTTCCCCGGATCAGCTGAGCTTCGACCTCGTCAACGAGCCGCCTGCGATCGGATTGAATGGGTTCAGCCGCGCCAATCACGAGGCCCTCGTCCGCCGCACCATAGCCTCCGTTCGAGCAATCGATCCGGCCCGGTCGATTACGATCGACGGTCTCGACGGCGGCAACCTTTCGATGCCCGAGCTCGCGGACCTGGACATAACTCACTCGACACGCGGTTATGCGCCGTACCCGGTCTCACATTGGGGCGCTGAATGGTGGGACGGCTGGAAGCAAGGGGACGCCCCCACCTACCCCGGCGTTCTGTATCAGGGGAAACGCTGGAACAAAGAAGACATACGGGATTTCTACAGGCCCTGGCTCGCGGTGGAGCGATTGGGCAGACCAATCCACGTCGGTGAGTTTGGCTGCTACAACCGAACTCCGAACGCCGACGCGCTCAGGTGGCTCCGGGACATCCTCGACTTGTGGCGCGAGTTCGGGTGGGGCTACGCGATGTGGAACTTCGCCGGACCGTTCGGGATCATCGGACACGGTCGTGAAGGGGCCCGAGTCGAGACGCGACGCGGCTACGAAGTCGACGTCGATCTCCTCGAACTGATGACCGGCTCGCGAGTTCCCTAGGCCGATCCGCGTTCCGGCCCGGAGGTGGCGGACACCGCCAAGCACCCTCGGCCGGGGTTGCAACGGCAGAGGGTGCTCAGGCGGGGGTCGTGTACGCAGGTCAGCGGGTCGTGCCGCGCGTCAAACCGCTGTAGATATACCGCTGGAGGCCGATGAATATCACGAGCGTCGGAATCATCGTGATGATGACACCGGCCGCGATTACCTCCCAGCGAGCGCCAAACGTGCCGTTGAACGAGAACAGGCTCGTGGAAACCGTGTGCAAATCGGCATTGGGCATGTACAGAAACGGAATGTAGAACTCGTTATAGACGGCGACGCCCTTGATGATCATTACCGTGACGATCGCGGGCTTCATGAGTGGCAGCGCGATGTGGCGATAGATGAACCAATGAGAAGCCCCATCGAGGAGCGCCACCTCGTCGAGTGACACAGGGATCGTCCGCATGAACTGGACGAAGATGTAGATCGCGATGATGTCCGTGCCGATGAATAGGGCGATGGCCGACAGCCTGGTGTTGTACAGGCCCAAGAAGTGGACGACCTGGAACGTCGCCACCTGCGACGTCACCGACGGCACGATTGCGGCGAGCAGAAAGAGAAAGACGATCAGTCTTCGTCCCCGGAAGTTGAAGCGATCGATCGCGTACGCAGCCATCGTGCCGATGACTATGGTGCCTGTCAGGGACAAGGCCAGGATGACAATCGTATTGATGAAGCCCATGAACATGTGGCCGCTGTTCCAAGCCGTCACGAAGTTGTCGAAGTTCAGCCAGTTACCAGGTGCGGTCATCGGCTGATTGTTGAAGAACTCCGCGTGAGTCTTGAAAGCGGTCATGAAGGTCGCGGTTATGGGAAGCACGATCGCGAAGCAGACGAGCAGGAGTGACCCGTACTTCAAAGTCGCGAACAAGACTCCCTTGATGCCGGGCCGTCGCCTCTTTGCGCGGTACTTGCCGACCGGCCCCTTCGCCGCTTGTGGAGCCCGATTCTTTGACTCGGCCTCGTCCCGAAACACCGAGCCGGACGCTTGGTCGATGCCAGTCATCAGATCAGCTCCACTGGTTCATCTGAAATGAGTCGCCGCTGCAGCCAAGTGACTATCAGGATTATCACGAGCAACACTGCAGCCATCGCCGTGGCGAGGCCGTACTCGTGGAACTTGAATGCAGTGTGGACTGTCTGAATGACAAAGGTCGAACTCCCGTTAGCCCCATCCAACATGATGTACGGGATCTCAAAGACGGACAGAGAGCCGGCGATCGCCAGGATCAGGCTGAGAGCCAGGATCGGGCGGATGCTCGGGATGATGATGTAGCGCAACTCTTGCCACTTGTTCGCTCCATCCATCTGAGCGGCCTCGAGCGTCTCCGGGGGTATGGACTGGATCGCTCCCAGGAACAGGATGAAGTTGAGTCCCATGTATCGCCAAACGGAGACGAACGTCAGGGAGATGTTGATGAGATTGCGATCACCAAGCCACAGCGGATTGTTCTGCGGATCCGCGCCGAAGATGCTGAGGAACGAGTCGAGCACGCCGCCCGGCTGGAAGAAGTAGAAGAAGATGAAGCTGATGGCAACGCCGTTGAGAAGGTAGGGAAAGAAGATGATTCCCTTGAAGAGGTTCCTGAACCTCGTTCGCGAGCTGAGTAACGTCGCGAGGTAAAGCGCCAACGCAATCTGGACGAAAGCTCCGGCCAGGTAGTAGAGGCTGACGAAGAAGACCCCAAAGAGCTCCGGCTTCGTGAAGAAGTCGATGTAGTTCTGGAGACCGACGAACGTGATCCCACTCTGGCTGAACCCGTCCCAGTTGTACGCGCTGAGGGCGAAGGTCTCCACCATGGGTACGTAGGTGAATATCGCCAGGAGCGCGACGGGGATCAGCAGGAACAGATACGGGGTCACGGAGCGAGCTCGCCTGGAGCGGCCTTTTCCCTCGACCCTCAACAAGTCTGTCGAAGGGAGATCGATGATTACCGCTTCGCCGGCAGCTTTGGTACCGGGCTCAGTCCGCCGTGGCAACTTACCCTTCCAATCACCTTGTAGATGACGGCCGGACCGCAAGGCCCGGCCGTCATCTTATGGCTCAGCCCAGATTTCTAGGCGCTGGGGGCATTGACGGTCTTGCGTGCGGCCGCCCACTTCGTGTTCAGATCGGTGAAGATCTGAGCGAGAGTTTCATGGGTGGCGCCGCGAGCGGCGTCGATGATTCGCTGCGGCCAGGTGTTGTCGAACAGCTGGATCTTGGAAGAGTCCTGGATCTGTCCGAGGAACGCCTGCTGGCCAGCCGGCGCAGGAGTCTGCTGGATGTACTGGACATCCGCGGCAGTGAAGTCAGCCAGCTGAGTGGGGTTCTTGCCGGTGAGGAGCGGCGAGACGCCGCCCTGATCGAAGGCGTAGTTGGAGCTGTTCTCGAACCAATCGAGCCATGCGCGTGCGGCGGCCTGGTTTGGGGAGTTCTTGTTGATGGCGTTCTTGTAGTCGCCGGCGATGTTCGAGTAGAACTTGCCATTGACCTGGGCCGGGAACGGCATGTAGGCGATGTCTTCGGCCTTGCCACCGGCCGTCACGGCCGCCTGCTGCATCTGGACGATCGACCAGGAACCGAGGGCCATGGCAGAGATCTTGCCGGAGCCGAGGAGGCCCTTTGAGGTCTCCCAGTCCGTCGTGGTCGGGTCACGCTCTACAAGGCCCTTGTTGACGACGTCATAAAGGAGCTTGTAGATGGTGTACTCATCATTACCGGCCGTCCAAGGCGCATCGGTCTTGTACAGGCTGTTGTCGTAATCGGCATTGGCGGAGATTTCGCCGCGGTTGGACTGCCACTGCGTGGTCGGCCAGCCGTCCTTGTAGTTGGTGTAGTACGGGGCGATGAAGCCGTTCTTGCCGGCATCCGCGGTCTTGATCGTCTGAAGATCGGTGAGGAACTCGTCCGGGGTCTTGGGCAGGGTCGTGATACCCGCAGCGGTCCAGACCTTCTTGTTGTACACGATGCCGTTGGCGTTGACGGTGATCGGAAGCCCGTAAGTCGTTCCGTTGAACGACTGCTCGGTGACGAGCCGGTACGTCTTGCCAAGGTCGGCAACGGTGCCGAGAGGCGTGAAGTACGACGCCAGCTGGTCGGGCTTGATCGCGTTCGGGATCAGGAGAACGTCGCCGTAGTCGGTCGTGTTCATCCGGATCTTGACGTCACCCTCGTAGTCCTTGAGGGCCTGGAAGGTGACCTTGATGTTCGGATAGATCTTGTTGAACGCGGGGACGTACTGTGCAGTGAAGACCGAATCGACGATGTCGGTCCGGTT
>CAZRUC010000043.1:0-10856 GCA_964603175.1 uncultured Anaerolineaceae bacterium | reverse complement strand
ACCACGACCGTGATGAACGCAACCAGCGCATGGGTCAAGCGCGGCTCCGGACCGACCGCGAACCAAACTCCGAAAGTCGCAACGCCGATCGCAAGCACGACCGGCACGAATACGCCGGCGATCCGGTCCGCCAACCGCTGGATGGGCGCTTTCGAGCCCTGGGCGCGGCGGACCAGTTCCACGATCTGAGCCAGGGCGGTGTCACGCCCGACCCGCGTGGCGCGGAATAGGAAAGTACCGTGGCCGTTCATCGTCCCGCCGATCACCTCGGCGCCCGGCCCCTTTTCCCCTGGTATCGGCTCGCCCGTGAGCATCGATTCGTCTACCGCCGATTGGCCCTCCACGACTCGCCCGTCCACCGGCAGGCGCTCGCCCGGTCGGACTCGAACGAGGTCCCCGACGCGAACATCCTCGAGCGGAACGTCCACCTCCGCGCCGACCCGCACGATCCGCGCCGAACGAGCCTGCAGCCCGATCAGCGCCTTCACCGCGCCGACGGTTTGCCCCTTGGCCCGAGCCTCCAGGTAGCGGCCCGTGAGGATCAGGCCCACGATCGCGGTCGAGCTGTCGAAGTAGGTCGCGGGCTCGATGCCGGCCGCGCGAAACACGCCGGGCGCTACTGTCGCGAGCACGCTGTAGCCCCACGCCGCGCTCGTCCCTACGACGACCAACGTGTCCATGTTCATGGAACCGTGGATCGCGACGCGCCACGCCGCGCGATAGAAACGGCGACCCGCGACGAACTGGACGGCTGTGGCGGGACCGATGAGGACCCAGGCGATCTGCTCCATCGTCAGGGGCACCCCGGGCAGGTACATCAGGATCATGGAGAATGCCGCGACGGCCAGCGAAACGGCAGCGGCTAACCCGAGTGCGCGAGTCTCTCGCGCCCGAGTTGCGGCCTCGGCGTCGGCTTCATCGACAAGGCTCGCCCGCGACCCGTCGGCCGGCGCGTGAGTCTCCCGGATTTCGTAGCCCGCAGCCTCGATGGCGCGCGCCAGCTCGTCGAGCCCGGCGATCTCCGGCATGTAGCGGACGGTGGCGATTTCGGTTGCGAGGTTGACGTTGGCTTCGGCCACGCCCGGCGTCTTGCGCAGGTAACGCTCGATTCGGTTCACGCAGGAGGCGCAACTCATGCCCTCGATGGGCAGCTGGATCTCCGCGGAAAGAGCGTCGATGCCGGGTGCGGCTGCGGCGACGGGGATGGTTTGATCGGGTGCTGGCATACTCCCGGGGAGTATACACCGGGCCGCCGGAGACGGCAGCCCGATCGGTTGCACTCGGAAGCAGGGTACCGCTAGGAGACCCAGAAACCGAAGGTGAAGAGCATGGCGAGCATGCCCATCAAGAGCGTGCTGGCCATGACCCAGACGCGGTCGAAGACGATATTGCGGCCGAACCAGGCGAGCATCAGGAAGATGGCCGGAACCGCCAGGACGTAGCGGTCCATGCCCTGAGCGCCGGAGCTGCCGGCGCTCAGAAGGACCACGCCCAGGCCGAAGAGTGCGACTCCCGGCATGCGTTTCCACAGGAGCCACACCGACGCCGTCACGCCGAGGGCTAGAGATAGGAACTCCAGGGCGATGTAGACGCTGGTCGACGACACCAGGGCGCCGCCGCCGTAGACGCCGAATCCGCGATCGACCGCCGTCTTGTCGACACCGGAGACGAGGCTGTCCACGGCCTTCGACCACAGATCGATCGACTTTGGAACGTCGAACGAGCGGGCGAAGAACTCCCGCTCCACAAGTTGCCAGTTCTGGCCCAGGGGCGAGAGGAACCAGGCGGCGAAGACCGCCACCGGAACAAGAGTGGCGATGACCGGCACGCCCCGGCGCCAGCCCGACGGTCGAGTCTGCGGGTCGCGCAGGATCTCGAATGCGGACCAGGCCAGGGGGAGGAACAGGAACAAGCCGACTTGCCTGGTGATCGCTGCGAAACCCGCAAAGATGGCCGCGCCGACTATCTTCTTCTCGACCGCGAGGGCGCAGGCCATGAAGGCCAGGCCGAGGAAGAGGCCATCGCTGTAGACCTGGGCCAGGTAGAAGCCAGTCGGGAACACCAGCAGGTAGAGCGCGGCCCGCAGCCCGCTGGGCCCGGCCCAGGCCGAGCCGGACGGCCAATCGCCGGAAGTGTCGGCGCATCGGCGCCGTTCGAGATAGGCCATGAGCCGCGCCAGGGCGAGCAAGGCAAGGAGACCGCCGAGCGCGGATACGACGATGCCGCACAGGGTCGCCAATCCCGTTGTGGTCAGACCGGACGGCCCCGGCACGACGCCGCCGGCCGTCATCACTCCGGCCATCGCCGTCGGGTAGCCCGGCATGAATGCGTAGTCGAGCGGCGTCCAGCCGTCCATGTGCTCGGTGCAGGTAGGCACTCCGGCGTTGACGACGCCGCGGCCTGTTGTGTCGTAGACGTAGGCCTGCGAATCAGGGTTGTCGTAGCCCGCAACGGCGATGGCGATGTAGTACTCCGAATCGAAAGCGACGTGCTCGTTCATGTTCGGGTCGGCGAGCAGCGGCCGACAACCGGTGCCAGTGGCCGCGGGAATGGCATCGGCGGTTTCGCCGGCGGTCCAACCGAGCACGTTGTCCGGTCGCTGCGGCTCCAGCCGTGCCGCGACCACGATCTGGAACACGCAGATCACGGCCAGCCAGGCGGCCCACAGGAACACGATCCGGGCCACGTCCGGCCCCAGCCGTAATGGCCGGAGTGCGGCGCTGAGGCGGCGTAGCCGCGACGATCCGCGCTCGTCCACTGCAACCGGTGATGCGTTCACCAGAACTCCCTCTTGGCTTGGCCCGCGCCACGTAGGCGGTGGATGTCAGACGGTGAACCGAAACGACTCGAAGAAGGCCTGGCTGAGTCCGTCGTCCGCCTTGCCCGTGGGCTGCCTCGCGCAGACTCCATAAACGTCGTCGCCGACGACGTAGAGGTCGCAGCGGACGGCGACTTCGGCCGTGCCATAGCTGATCGTCCGGCCGGTGTGGCCGCCGAGCGATATGTCGGATTGCGACGAGAGCTTGGCCCCGCTAACGGTTGCGACCACGGCGCCGGTCGCACTGTCGAGGACAGATTTCGCCGGAACGTCGGCCAGGGCACCCAGGGGGAACTTCACATCTGACGTATAGAAGACCCGGCCGGTGGGGTCTGCGGAGGCCCATGAGGTGCTGGAGGCGTTCCCGACCGGGGTCTTCATCACCTGCGTGCTCGAAGTCGGCTGGCTCGGCATCAGGACCCGGATACTCGTGCCTTCGGGCGCGAGAGCGATCCAGGCCGAGGTGTCCACGGACGCGGCCGACGAGGCGCCCGGCGCTGCCGGAGAGTCGACGACGGACGAGCCCGGCGTGGTGTCGCCCGCCGCCGCGGCTGAGCCCGACGCCTCCACCGCGGGCATGGGCGAATAGACGGCCCGGTAGCGCGGGGTGGAGTACGAGCAGCCGACGAGCAGAAGTGCTGCGAGCAGGCCGATCGATCGCCGCCCGTTCACGGCTGCGAGCCGCGTCCGCTTGCCCGTTGGCGCGTCTGCGGAAGACTGAATTTCCATTTGCCGACCTCTCTGGCTGGAGGCGGTCGCTCGACGGTTCTGGACGGTCGGATCGTCGTCGCACCACCTTGGTTGCTGGATGTGCGCCAGGCTAGGCTGCCGTCTGGCCCGAGTCATCGGCGCCGGGGTTGAACCTCTCGCTCCGAAACGGCCCGCCTCGGTTGGACGCCCGCCCACCCTCGGGTTGAGGAGAGCGCTGCACAATCCACCCAAAGGGAGATGACTGCCGGCCTCGCGCGCCCTACTCTTGCTGCCATGAGACACGACGCCGGCAGCTATGCCCTTGACGCGCCGACCCGTTCGGGCCTGGCCAGGGACCGCGGCCGCCAGGAGACGACGCTGCAGGTGTTCAAGGTCCTCACCCTGCCGGCACTGGCGCTGATGGAAATCACGGGGATAAATGGCACGCCGGCCCCGAATCTGAGCGAGACGGGGCTCCCGGTCACGTTCGCCCTGATCGGCATCGCCGTAGGCACCCTGGGTGCGGTGCACCCTGTCCGGGTGCCGGCGTTCGTCACGACGATCCTTCTCGTGACGCTCGCGCTCTCATCTGGAGCCCTGTTCTCGCTGCAGCCCTTCGGGCCGGCCATTTGCGGTGCCTTCCTCGCGGCGGGTGCGGCGTCGCTGCAGCTGCCAAGGCGCAACAGCGCTGTCGTGCTGCTGGCCGCTCTGCTCGGCCTGACGGTCCCACAGATAACCGGCGACGGGCACCCTCTCGAGATCCTGGTCATGGTCAGCGGCGGTCCGATCGCGTTCTACGCCATGGGCGAGGTGGCCCAGCGCTCGCTCCGGGGTCAGGAGCTCGCCAGCCGCCTTCTGGCAGAATTGGAGGAGAGCCAGCAGGCACGAGCCGACGCCGCGGCTCTGGCCGAGCGCCAGCGCCTGGCACGCGAGATGCACGACGTCCTCGCCCACTCGCTCTCCGGCCTCGTCGTGCAGCTCGAAGCTGCTCGGCTGCTGGCTCGGCGCCAGGGGACCGACCCGGAGACTTCCGCGGCCCTGGAGCGCGCGCTGCATCTCGGCAAGTCGGGCCTGGACGAGGCTCGGCGCGCGATCGGCATGCTGCGCGGCGACGAGCTGCCCGGGCCCGAAACGCTGGCCGCACTGGTCGGGGAATTCGAGCGCGACGCCCGCGTGCCATGCTCGTTCGACGTCGCCGGCACCGAGCGCGAACTTAGTACCTCGGCCCGCCTGACGCTCTATCGGGTCGCGCAAGAAGCGCTTACGAACGTACGTCGCCACGCGATAGCGGAGTCGGTCGCGGTGCAGCTGGCCTACGAGCCCGCCGGCACGCGCCTGACCGTGGAGGACTTCGGCAGCGGGGGCGCGAGCGCAGCCGACATGAGCAGAGGCGGAGAGGGCGGGTACGGCATCACCGGAATGCGCGAACGCGCGGAACTCCTCGGCGGCCGACTCGGCGCGTGCCCGACTGAGCGCGGCTTCCGTGTTGAGCTATGGGTACCAGCGTGAACGCCGACATCCGAGTCCTCATCGCCGACGACCAGCGCGTAGTCCGCGAGGGCCTCAACCTTCTGCTCGGCTTGCTGCCGGGGATCCAAGTCGTCGGCGCTGCTTGCGACGGTGAGGAGGCCGTTCGATTGGCCGCCAGCCTTTCCCCGGACGTGGTCCTGATGGACCTCCGGATGCCACGCTGCGACGGCGTCGAAGCGACGCGACGCCTGCGGCGCGACTGCCCGAACTGCCGGGTGGTTGTGCTGACCACCTACGCGGACGATCGCTCGGTCGTGGAGGCGCTTCGCGCGGGAGCCCGCGGGTTCCTGACCAAGGATGCCGGAGCCGAGGAGATCCAGCTCGCGATCGAGGCCGTGGTCCGGGGGGGCGCCGCCATCGATCCGGCAGTCCAACATCACCTGGTCGACGCGGTCACCAGCGAGAGACGTCCGGCGCAAGCCCCGGCAGGACCGGACGGCCTGACCGCCCGCGAGGCAGAGGTCCTGACCCTCATCGCCGAGGGGCTCTCCAACGCCGAGATCGCCGCACGGCTGGTTGTCGGCGAGACGACAGTGAAGAGCCATATCAACCATCTTTTCATGAAGACGGGCGCGCGCGACCGGACGCAAGCCGTCATGTACGCATACCGCCACGGGCTGGCGGTCCCCCCAGGGCCGGATTGACGCGCATGGCGCGGCCGGCGCGGGTCTTCGAGTCCAACTCGAGTTGCGGCAGTCTGGTTGCATGACCGACCGCGCAGCCGCTTTCACGACGTGCCCCGCTCCTTGGGGATTGCTTCACGTCGCCGCGACTTCGGTCGGTATCGTGGCCGTCGGTCTGGACGCTGAGGCGCCCGACTTCGTGGACGGGCTGGCGCACAGGCTCCACGGCTCCGTGCTCCCTGCCGAAGACGGCGACGTCCCGGAGTCGTGGCGCGACATGCTTGGCGACGCCACGCGCCAGATCGGCGAGTGGTTTTCGGGTGGGCGCCGGAGCTTCGATGTCCCGATCGATCTGCGAGTCTCCGATTGGGACCGCCTCGTCCTGAGTGGGGCGGCTCGACTCCAGTTCGGCGAAACCGTGAGCTACGGCGAGCTCGCGCGCCGCATCGGCAGGGCGGGCGCCGCGCAGGCGGTGGGCGGTGCAATGAGCCGCAACCCCGTCCCGATTCTGATCCCCTGCCACCGGGTCATCGGTGCGGGAGGCGCGCTCGGCGGCTACGGGGGCTCCACGTACGCGGACCGCCGCTCTGCGCTCGCCATCAAACGCCGCTTGCTGGCCGTCGAAGGCGTAGCCGTCCGGGACTAGTACTCCAGATTCTGGACGCGGCAGAATGCCCGTCCTCGATCCCGACTAGCGGTGGTGGTCCTGCAGCTCCATCTGCTCCAAGGCAATGACGATCGCCAGGGCCAGGGGCGTGTCGAAGCCGGGCGCGATCTGGACGCCGTAGCAATCGCGGATGGCCAGGAGCCGGCGGGAAGCGAAGATGACGTCCGAACCGGCTCGAGTCACGTGGAACTCGCGGCTAATCCAGTCGCCCGTCACCGCGAGCTGTTCGCCGTTGGCCATCTCGATCGTGAAATGGTCCCCGAGGACGTTCAGGAGCGCCTTCTGGATGGTCGCGACCACCGCGTCGTCGCGTTTGATCTCAAAGGTATGGTGCAGGTGCGCAAGGGATTGATTGATTTCGAACAGAAGGTTTCCGGCCGGGTCCTGAAGCACCAGCGTTCGTCGCACGGCGAAGGCCTTGCCGTCTACCTCGAAAGCGTGCGCGCCGGCGGCGTCGTCGATCCACAAGTCGCCGCCGATCGACATCAACTTCTGGTTCAGGACGAACGTCTGGCCGGTTGAACTGAACGACATCGAACCCCTCCTCAGCCTGGACTGGTGTCAGCCCTGAGGATAGCCGCCGCCGGCCTCGGCGTCGGCCGGTACGTGGACCGGTGACGTAAAGGTTGCTGCCGGGGCGAGCCAGGAATTAGCCGGCGTTGCCCAGTACGCGGCCATCGCGTCCAGCCTGGAAGCGTAGCCAGCCCGCGCGGCGTCGAACGCCCGCCACGCCGCGTCGCCGGGCACGAGGCGGTAGCCCGCGTTTTCGAGTCGGGCGTAGGCCTCGTCGAACGCGCTCCTATCGACGTCGGTTCGAAGCGTGGCCGACCGCGGGTCGGCCGTCATACCGACGCGAAAACCGAGGTTCGTGATGTCCTCCACCAGGTGAGACCCCACGCGCTTGAAGAGCTCGGCTTCGCCGCGGGGCACACCTTCCGTCGTCGTGAGGACGAGGCTGGCCGCGTCGAGCACCGTGCCCAGCGCGCTGATCCACGACAGATTGTCGTGGCTGGACCTGAAGAAGCCCAGGAGCGGAAACGCGACGTGAGTGTCGAGCACCTCGGCGGCCCAGCGCTCCCACTCCGCGAACAGACCGGGCAGGCGGCCCACGAGGTCGAGCTCGGCGAGTGTCACGAGCAGCGTGACCGCGGACGGGGGCGCACCGGCGGCGGCCTGGAGGATCACCACCCTCACCTCTCGGCGCTGATACGACCCGTACAGTGAGAACAGGAACGTGACGACCAGCGCGACGACGCCCAGGCCGCTGACAGCCGCGACCACGACCACGGCCCGCGCCGCCGGCCCGACGGCCACGATGTCGCCGTACCCGAGAGTCAGGACCGAGCTGGCCGCGAAATACATGGTCGTGCCCAGGTCATGAGGGCTGGGGCTGAGCTGATCGCGCAACGCGAACAGGACCAGCCCGTAGCCGAGAATCAGCGCCGAGAGCCAGGCGACGAGCAGGGCCAGAGTCATCGCCGGCGCGAAAAGGCCGAGGAGCGTGTCGTGCGTCTTGCCGTTGCGACTTCGCCCGATCGCCCGCACCACCGGCCATGAGAGCCGGACGACATATCGCGCGATGCGGAACCGGTCGGGAGTGGGGCGCGGCACCACGATCGTTTCGAACAGGTCCCAGGTAACGAGACCGAGCAGCAAGAGGCCCAGAACGAGAGCGATCGGTTCCACGCCCCGATGATGCTCCCGAGTGGCCCGAAACCACTCAGCTGCTTCGCCGCGCGGCCTTGATGATGCGCGCCTCGCGCCAAGCGGCGTTCATCGGACCCGCGCGGGCCGGCCCGGCCACATCTGCGACCTAGCGCCGGATCCGCGGAAAAAGGACCATCGCCTAACTATTAGTTGCGAGGTAGCATCTTTTCACATGGATCGGCCGAGCTCCGGCGGAGAACTGATGGGTATCGCCGGTGCGGTCGATCCTCGGCTGCGGAGAACCGCGGCCGGCGGCCGTCGCCTGCGCGTCAGGACGCTGCCTCCGAAGGAGGGTGAGCATGTCATTTCCCGATCCCCCGAGCGATCTATTTCTGTTCCGCGCGCTGATGGAGAACACAGCGGACAGCATCTACTTCAAAGATCGTGACTGCCGGCTGCTGCGAGTCAGCCGGAAGATGGCGCAGGACCTCGGCTTCTCGGACCCATCTGAGTTGGTCGGCAAGACCGACATCGATCTGTTCGGAGAGGCTTTCGGCCGGGGAACGCAGCTCGACGACATGAGGATCATGGAGTCGAGCCGACCCATCATCGGCGTGATCGAGAGCCGCCGGCTGGAGAGCGGCCGGACCAATTGGACTTTGACGACCAAGCTGCCACTCCTGGACGAGTCGGGCGCCGTCATCGGTCTGGTGGGCATCACGCGCGAGATCAACGAGATGAGGGAGACCGAGGTAGCTCTCCAGCACCTCGCCACCCACGACACGCTCACCGACCTGCCGAACCGGTTCTTGATGGTGGACCGCCTCACCCAACTCCTGTCTCGGGCCCAACGGTCGGGCACACCCTTCGCAGTGCTGTACATGGACATCGACGGCTTCAAGGAAGTCAACGATTCCCACGGCCACGAGTTCGGCGATCTCCTGCTCCGTGCCATCGCGAAGCGGCTTACGAAAAGCGTCCGTCAGAGCGACACCGTCGCCCGCATCGGCGGCGACGAGTTCGTGATCGTTCTGGAGACGGTGCACGAGGTTCGTGAAGCCAACGCCGTCGGCCTCCACGTCCAGCGAGCCCTGGCGAAATCCTTCACTCTGGAGAGGCAGCGCGTGAGTATCACAGCCAGCATCGGCATCAGCTTCTACCCCCAGAATGGGATGGATCCCGACACCCTGCTGAGAGCGGCGGACTACGCTATGTACCTGGCGAAGAGAGAGGGGGGCAATCGCCATGTAACATGCCTACCCGGCGCGCCCCAGCCCGGAAGAACCGAAAAGGGATAGCCGTCGCCGGAAGCAGCGAAGGAGCCCAGGTTGAACGAGGTCCTTTGGATAACTCAGGTTGTCCTCGCCCTGGCCTTCCTGGGCGCAGGGTACGACCAGGCCGTGCTTTATCACGATGCCGGCCGTCGAATGGCCTGGGTTGCCGCCCTACCCCGCCAGCTGGCTGTGGCTCTCGGGACGCTCGAAATGCTGGGCGCGTTCGCCTTGATCGTCCCGGCCTGGACTCGTGTTCAGACGTGGATCACGCCGGCTTCCGCGCTCGCACTGGCAGTGCTGATGGCGGGGGCGGTCGCCTTCCACGCAACCCGCCGCGAGATTCCGCAGATAGCGTTTAGTGGCACGTTCTGCCTGGTCGCGGCATTCGTCGCGTTCGGCAGGTTCGTCGTGGCGCCGTTCTAGCCGCGGCTCCCCCGGGAGTGGGTCCTTCTACCGTGTGTGACCCGCGAGGAACTCCCATGCCACTCTCGTTGCATCGAACGTGCGGCTGGTACGCCCGAAGATCAAGGCCGGCAGCGCAATGCGGCTCCCGGGCCAGGTGTGGCCGCCGTCTTCGACTCGATAGAACACCACGTCCGATTCGCTCGAAGCACCGCGCCAGGTTCGGATCGTGGTGTCGGGCGGCAGTTCGCTGACGCGCAGGTCATCGAGAACTCCGTTGGCGGCCACCCAGAACTCGGCCCAGTCGTCGATGCCGACCATCAAGCCGGCCGTGCGCCTGAGCACCGTGCGAGCACCCAACCCTGCGGCGATGCCGCCCACGTATGGAGCAAATTTGTCGGCCGTGCCATGGATATTGAGGACCGCCACGGGCCGGCTCGGACGGCTTGTGGCCACAGTCGCAACTCCGGCAGAACCGGCGATCTGGGCGACGGCGGCGATACGCTCGGACAGCTCGCAAGCGAGCCGCCCAGCCATCACCGCACCGTTAGACATGCCGACCACATAGATTCGCGCGGAATCGATCGTCGAGCGGGCGCAGACGTCGTCCATCACGGCGGTTAGATAGCCGACATCGTCGGGCTCGCGCGCCCATTTCGGAGAGTGACTGCGCCCATCGTTCCACATCTCCGCCACGGCGCTCGGCATCGCAAGCACGAAGCCAAGCTCGTCGGCGAGCGAGCCGAACCCGGTCAGCCGATCGAATTGGGCCGCATCGATGCCGCGACCGTGGAGCTCCAGCAGCAGCGGCAGGGGACCCGCGGCCATCGTGCGCGGAACCTGGAGAAGGTACGGCCTGTTCCGCCCATCATGGGTGAGCGGGATCGATATCGGCGCGGTCTGTTGCATCGACCTACTGGCGGGCGACCGGCCTCATCGCATAGACGCCGACGACCGCGGGGCTGGTCGGATCCAGCAACAGCTCACAGCCCACTTCGCCGGCTCTTATGAGATCGGCCAGGAACCGGGCCTCCGAGACGGGCAGGCCTACGTACACGATTCCCTTTTCGGTCGGGACCGCGTTGACGTCGTCTTCGCTGCCCTCGATGAGGAAGCGGCGGCGGAGCTCATGGACCGGAACGTATGGGCGACTCTTGATGAAGCGCCGCATCTGGGCGAGGGTGCAGGCGGGCTTGTGAACGTCA
>CAZRUC010000042.1:0-11031 GCA_964603175.1 uncultured Anaerolineaceae bacterium | reverse complement strand
CGAAGCCAACGGTCGTTATCTGGAGACCGCTCGTGCCCAGGCCACGGGTATCCAACATCGATTCGACTCCCTCTTGCTCCAGCCCATTGTCGCCGATTATGGATCGGGCCCCCAGACGAGGAGATGCCGCCTCGCGTACGCTTGCCGCGTGCCGACACGAGTGAGCGCCGGGATCCTCCTGTTCCGCCGAGCCGGCGGCCAACTCGAAGTGCTCCTGGGTCATCCGGGCGGACCCTTCTTCAGCCGCAAGGACCTCGGGAACTGGTCGATCCCCAAGGGAGAGACAAGCGAAGCCGATCAGGCGCTCGAACTGACTGCGCGCCGCGAGTTCGAAGAGGAGACCGGCCATCCCGTTCCCGACGGCCCGCTGATCGATCTCGGCTGGGTCAGGCAGAAGGGCGGCAAGATCGTGTACGCGTGGGCCGCCGAGGGCGACCTCGATCCGTCCACCGCGGTCAGCAACACCTTCTCGTTCGAATGGCCGCCGTTCTCGGGTCGGATGCGGGAGTACCCCGAGATAGATCGAGTGGCGTGGTACGACCCGATCGAAGCGCGTCTACACATCAAGCCGGCGCAGATTCCGCTCCTGGACCGACTCGAGACCGCCTTGCAAGGTCGGCCGGACGACTCCCCGGCTTCGCCGGGCGAGCCGTGAGCGTGGCAGACGGAGCCATCCTCGATCTGCGAGGCATCTCGGTCATTCGCTCCGGAAACGTGCTTCTGGACAGGCTGGACTGGCGAGTGGACGCGGGCCAGCGCTGGGTTCTGCTCGGACCTAACGGGAGCGGCAAGACGACCCTCATCGCCGTGGCATCCACATACATGTGGCCATCTCGAGGCACCGTTTCCATTCTCGGAGGCAGCGTCGGGTCAAGAGATGTGCGCGAGCTCCGCCGCCGGATCGGGCTCGTGAGCGCTGCCCTAGAACCTCGCATACCGGGGCAGTTGACCGCGGGCGATGTCGTGCTTGCGGGGGCCACGGGAGCCGCGGCGCCCTGGTGGGACCACCACGACGTCAAGGTCGAGCTCAGGGTCGAGGAAGTCCTGGAGTTGGTGGGTTGCTCCGGCTTGCGCGATCGGCGCTTCGAGTTGCTCTCGTCGGGCGAGAGACAGCGGGTGCAGATCGCTCGTGCCTTGATGGTCGATCCGGTCTTGTTCTTGCTGGACGAACCGGCAGCTGGATTGGACCTGGGAGCCCGAGAGCGGTTGGCGGTTCTGCTGGCGCGATTGAACGCGGACTCGCGGCTCGCAGCGACCGTGGTCGTCACTCACCACGTTGAGGAGATCGCCCCTGGTACCACTCACGCGCTGGTGCTACGAGAAGGACGCGTGGTCGCTTCCGGCCCGGCCGCGGAAACGGTGACCGGCCCGGTCCTGTCGGAGGCGTTCGGCTTGCCGCTCACCGTCAGAAAGCTGGGGCCGCGTTTCACCGCCCACGCCGCGAGCGACCGTTAGCGCCGCCCCGGCGATGTGCTGCGTCGGGCCGAAGTGGCGCCTAGGCCTGAGTGGCGCCTAGGGCCTAAGCCAGTCGATACTCGGCCCGGCCGGGTCCGCCTGCCGGCCACCAGCGGCCGCGAGCACCGGCTCGCCGGAGCTGGGCTCGTCAATGCCTGAACGAAGACCCCGTCTCCGGGGCACCGCGGACATTCGAGAAGCCTTGCGAGCGGCGAGGTCACGGGCAATGAAGCGGGCGGCTGCTTCGAGGGCATCCATGGGCATCTGCGCTGCGAGGATCTGGGGATCGACCGCGATCGGGGCTTCCGGCTCGAGCCGTGCCGGTGCAGCCAGCTCGGTATGGATCGAAACGGCCTCGGGCTCACGCACGATCGCAATGGCGGCTCGTCTCCGAGTCGTGCGACTCAGCGTCTTGCCGCTGGTTCCCGCTTTAGCCTTCGAGCCCTTACGCGCCCTGGCGCGGCGTTCACGCGACGTAACTGCTCCATCGGCCGGACTCGCCGACTCCGGTACCTCGGACGCGGGGGCTTCGGGGAGTTGATCGGCCCCGCCCACCTCCAGGAGATCTGCCGCCTGAGCCGCGCGGAACCCGCCGGCAACGTGCGGAATGGTCATTACTCGCAATGCATCGAGTCGTTCCACCAGGCGCAGGGCCTGGTCGACCTCGTTCGCTCGAACGTCCCCGGCGGCAACGGCTTCCTGTAGGCGAGTGGGGCGGTCTGCCGGCGCGACCTCGAGCAATTCGTCTAGCACCTTCTGACGCCGCGCTTCACGACTATTCCTGGACCACAACATAGTTCAACTCCTGCCGCTGGCACGGGGGGACGACGGCCGCAGGTACTACCCACCTGGAGAGGCCACCAACGGTGAACCAGATCATCCTGAGCGGACCCAGCCAATTCGGCCGCTCCAGGATTCCGTTTCAACGAGAGCTGAGGCTGACATATGGGCAGCCTTGTGGCAACACTTACGAGCAGCTGAACCGCCTGCCGGCACGAGTAGGAAGACCTGAGCCGGTCAACCGGGAAAGGCGGCTTTGCCGACAGCCGCTCCAGCGCGGCCGCCGGCCGGGCAAGGATGCTGAACGGTGGTTGGGCGGGACGCTGTCAGTGCTCCTCCAGCACCGACTCAGCGGGGATAGCCAGTTCCCAGACTGCCCGCGAAAGCTGTAGCAAGGGGAAGTGCCGCGAGTGCAACTCCCAGGATCCAGGCAAAGACGATTGGCCGAGCATGCAGAAAACGGAACGACATTGGACGACTCCTTCTCATGGAAATCGCCCAACCGGACAGGTACCGGGCGGCTGTCGGCGGTGCAAGCGTAGGCGTCTCCGGAGCAATGGGTCAAGTAGTACTAAACCGTCCCCGGGCCCAGGAGTTTCCTGCATACAACTCGCCCATGACAGGAGGTACACTCTGTAGATGGCACGAACTAGCAAGACTCGCCCTCGCGTTGACGATTCCCCTCTTGCCAGAGAGATGGGCGAGCGGTTGCGACGCTCCCGACTGGCCGCGGGCATGACCCAGCAACAACTTGCGGACGGGCGTTTCACGAAGGCGTACGTCAGCGCCCTCGAAAACGGCTTGAGTCGGCCGTCGATGGCGGCCCTGCGCTTCTTCTCCGGCAGGCTCGGCATCCCGGCCAGCAGCTTGATCAACGATCAGGCCGTCGGCTGGCACCGGCTCGAAGCTGACCTGGCCCTTGCATCGGGTCGCTGGGACACCGCGGCCGATGCTTACCGGCAGCTGCTCGACGGCGGAGCGGTCCACGAAGCGCGGGCAGAATTGCTCCGCGGACTCGCGGAGGCTCTCGTTCGCCAGGGCAAGGGCAAAGAGGCCACCGCGTTCGCCGCCGAAGCCTCGCGGCTCTTCAAAGACGCAGGCCGCGGTGCCGACGCGGCTCTGGCCGAGTACTGGCTTTCGTACGCCCACTATCAGCAGGAGAACACGGCCGAAGCCAAGGCCATCCTGCTGACCACCCTCGCGAGCGTGCGGGCCGGCCTCAAGGTGGAGCCCGACTTCACGCTGCGGCTGCTCATGGCGATCTCGAGCAATGAATCGCGCGAAGGAAACCACGGCACAGCACTCGCCTACCTCGAGGAAGTTCGGGGTCTGGCGGCGGATCTCGACGATCGGCGCCGGGCCGCGTATCTCTACGACCTTGCCCACAGTTACCGTGAGACCGGAGACTTCGAGGCTGCCCTGCGGGCGGGGATTGCCAGCCTGGAGCTCTACCGCCACGCCGAAGCAGATCGCGAGACCGCCACGCTCGAGAACGACCTGGCGCTCTCCTATCTTGCCCTGGGCAACACTTCCAGGGCGGATGAACTGGCCGGCTCGTCGCGGCAAACCTTCGAAGGCCTCGGGGATGAGCGTGCGCTGGCCCACGTGATCGAGACGCAGGCGCGGATCGCTCTCGCGGGCGGTTCCTTCGAACAGGCTATGCGTGAATCGACGGCCGCGCTCGCGCTGGCCCACGCCACCAGTAACCCGAGCGCCATTGTGCAAGGCCTGCTGACTCGGGCTCGGGCCAGGACCGGCCTGGGCGATATGGCCGGGGCCCTCGAGGACAACGAGCAAGCCGGCCAGGTCGCTCGCGACGCGGGGACCCCGACGCTCCTGCGCCAGGCGCTGGGACAGTGGGCCGACGCGCTCGCGCTCTCGGGCGACCACGAGCGCGCGTTTACCTTGATGCGCGAGGCACTGGGGACTTCCTGATCCCCGGGGGGACCCCGTAGTAGGCCCTCCGAGCGCACCCAAACCGCCCACTCTGTTTCGCGTCGGGTCCGCTGGTACAATGTATGTTGATCTAGCAGATGAGGGCCATCGAGTGGAGACGCCTGAGGACTCCGGACCTCGGCCGGGACATCTCTCGCGCCGGCTTGGGCCCGTGCCGTGGGATCACGACGGCTTTGACGGACTCGCGGCCGAAGCGCTGCCGAGTGTGCCGCCGTCCGACGACTCGATGATCCGAGCGGCCCTGGTTCGGGGCGCCCTTTCCTCCAAGACCATGGCGGAACTCGAACGTGCCCTGAACCGGGAGCTCTGGCAAATCGGATACACGGCTCGCATCCAGCGCGATCCGGCGAACCTCGCGGTAATGCGAGTCGAAATCTCGATGGGCTACTGAGCTCGGAGGCGGGCGTCAGCCGTACCGCCCGGCCATGGATCGGGTGACTTCGGCAATCTGCCGCCGCAATTCGATGGGCTGCAGGACCTCGGCGTCGGCACCGAGCGGCAGGAGCATCAACTCTGCGTTCCAGAAGTCCTCGAGGCGGATTTCCAGGGTGAGCCAACCCTCTCCGTCGGGTTTACCTGCGGCGGCTATCGCGTCTCGAGCGCGAACGGGGCCCAGGGCGGTGGAGAGCCGAGCCAGGCCCTCGCCGCGAATCCGGACGGTCGCAGGAAACGACGGCAAGCTTTCTTCGTAGGCCGCGACCGACTGCTGCCAGTAAGTGGCCAGATCGAACTCGTCGGGCCGCACGAATCGGTCCGGCAGGATGGCCAGATCGATGATTCGCGAGACCCGGTAGGTCCTGATCGAGTCCGTCCGGGCGACGAGGTACCAGACTCCGGCCTTCGACACCAGACCCAGCGGATCGAGGGTCCTCTCTACGACGGCTCCTTCATCGCTCCCCCGCCGGTAATGGATCGCCAGCCGCCGGTCGGACCACACGCCTTCCGCGATCGACTGCAAGTGGGGCGCGACATCAGGCTCCTGAAACCAGCCGGGGGCGTCGAGGTGGAACCGCTGCCGAACCCGCGAGGCTCGGCCTCGAAGCTCTGGCGGCAGGGCTGCCAGCACCTTCAGTTGCGCCGCCGCGAGAACGGTGCCCAGCCCGAGCTGGGCTGCTTGTCCCGGGTACCCCGAAAGGAACAATGTTTCCGCCTCTTCAGGCGTGAGGCCGGTCAGTCTCGTGCGGTAGCCCTCCACCAATTGGAACCCGCCGAGTGCACCTCGATCCGCGTAGACGGGTATCCCCGAGCTGCTCAGCTCGTCCACGTCGCGGTAGATGGTTCGAATCGAGACCTCGAGCTCGTCTGCCATCTGCCGGGCAGTCATCCGGCCACGCGTCTGGAGCAATAGGAGGATCGAAATGAGTCGACTGGCTCGCATACCGCGAGCGTAGCCGATTCTTCGTCGTCATACCTGACAGGAATCGTCAGGTAGCCGTCGTAACCTGATGGAACGTAGAAGTCAGGAGACTTGATCGGCCATGCTTCCCTACCAGCTGATCGACCCCGAGAACCAGCTCAAGATCGCCAGGCAGCACGCGGACCAGCTCCGCGCCGATTGGTGGTCCGCCAACGCGCAGGACGACCGCCCGTGCCGCCAGAGTGCCGTCGCGAGCATCCGCGAGTCGGCGGGTAGGGCCTTCGTGGGTCTGGGGCGGCGTCTGCTATCGGCGCGTTCGCGCCCCCGCAGGCCGGCACGTTCGATAGGTCGCGCCAGCTCGGGGTGCTGAGAGTGAGACGCCCGTTCCAGGGAATCGGCGGCGACTGGCGTCACCGCCGGCGATGAGGCACGCTGGCGGCATGCCGACTCTGCATCTGCCCCTCGGGCCGCTGGTCGAACCGAACCGACACGACCCGGGTCCGGAGGCTGCCGGCGAGAGAGCGATCGCCGTGGCTCACGCGGCTGCCGATCCGGTCGTCGTCCCAGGCGGTTCCACGATCCGCATCGGAACCGCGTCGTGGACGGATCCAACAATGACAGCGCCGGGCGTCTTCTATCCTCGGGGCGCCGCTACGGCTGAGGATCGACTCGCCTTCTACGCCGGCACTTTCCCTATCGTCGAGATCGACGCTACTTACTACAGCCTCCCGAGCGCGCGGACGGCTGAGGCCTGGGTCCAGCGAACCCCTCCGGACTTCGTATTCGACGCGAAGGCCCACGCCCTGATGACCGGCCAGCCAACGGAACCGCGCCGCCTGCCCCGGGACATACGAAGCGCTCTTCCGGCGGACCTCGCCTCGAAGCCGCGCGTCTACGCACGTGATCTGCCGGAAGAACTGAGGGACGCCATCTGGCAGATGTTCATCGAAGGCTTGGCACCTCTGCGTGCGAGCGGCCAGCTGGGCTCGGTGCTGCTCCAATACCCGCGCTGGTTCTTTCCGACCGGCGAGAGCCGCGACGAGATCCTGGCTGCACGCGAGCGGCTCGGGGATGTGCGCTCGGCCGTGGAATTCAGGAGCGAGACGTGGTTCAACGACAAGAATCGAGAGCGGACCCTGCGCTTCCTGGCGGACAACGAGATCCCGTTCGTAATGGTCGACGGTCCTCAGGGACTGCGCAGCAGCATCCCGCCGATTCTTGCCGTGACTTCCCCAGAGCTGGCCGTGATTCGATTCCATGGACGCCGCGTGGAGACCTGGGAAGCGAAGTCGATCCCGGTCGTGGAGCGTTTCCGCTACCTCTATACCGACGACGAACTGCGGGAGTGGCTTCCGCGGATCCGCGAAGCGGCCCAGGAGACGCGAGAGATGCACATCCTGATGAACAACTGTTACGCCAACTACGGTTCGACCAACGCCCGGGAGCTGGCCGCCATGCTCGACCTGGATCTGGCGGACGCCCCAGTCGGCGCCGAGCCGCCGAGCGCCGTCTGACCCGGAACGTGGCAAACGGCCCGGGGAGGGGGATCCCGAGCCGTTTGCATCAGGGAGAGCGCGCCGTCACTCGCGCTCTTTGAGATTGGGTCGAATGCTAGGGCGGTCGGCCTGACGGGTTCCTGAAAGCAGCGGCATGTTCCACTGGGCGCGCCGATGCCGAGCGAGACCCCCGACCCCCCAGGATGGCGCCTACCCCGGGCGCGAAGGCCGCATCTCTCCCGTCGAGTTGGCCATCCGTCCTGCCCCCGAGGTACTATGCCCTTGAGTCAGGCCGCGTTCCAAGGAGCCTGAGTGGCCCATCAGTCTTTTCCGTCTGCGCCTTCCCTATTCGCCACTGCGCCGTCCAGCGAGCGAGCCGACCCGGCGCGCCCGGACCTGAGCGTGGTTTCAGCAACTCCGTCGGGCCTGTTGCGCCACATCCTGGCGAGCCACCCGAACGCCGTCGTCCTGGTCGATTCGACCGGCAAGATCGTCTATGCCAATGGACATACCGCGGAACTCACCGGCTATTCAGAAGCGGAGCTCGGCGGGATGCAGGTCGACCAACTCGTACCGGAGACCTCGCGCGGCAGCCACGAGCACGATCGAGATTCGTACCTGGCCGCGCCGGAAGCGCGTCCCATGGGCTCGGGCCGCGACCTTCAGGCTGTGCGAAAAGACGGCCGGCTCCTCTCGGTCGAGATCGGGTTGTCGTCTTTTGTCTCGGACGGCGAGCGTTACGTGGTCGCGGTTCTGGCAGACATAACGGCACGGAAGCAGATGGAGGCCGATCTGCGGAGCACGACCGCCAACCTCGAGGCGCTCATCGCGGCCTCGCCGCTGGCAACCGTGGTCCTCGACCTCGAGGGCAACGTTCGGCTTTGGAATCCGGCCGCCACCTTCGTCTTCGGTTGGACGGCCGAGGAAGTTCTCGGCAAGAATCTGCCTCACGTCCCCGACGCGGAAATGCCCGAAGTGCGCGAGGTACTCCTGAGCGTCGCGAGCGGCAGGATGGTCAGCGGGATGCATCTTCGCCGTAAGCGCAAGGACGGCCACCCGATCCAGATCGAGTTGTTCGCCGCCCCCCAGCGCGATCAAAGCGGCCGGACGGTCGGAGTGATCGAGCAGATGGCCGACGTAACCGCTCGGGTGCACATGCAGGAGACACTCCTACAGGCGCAGAAGATGGAGAGCATCGGACGGCTGGCCGGAGGCATTGCCCACGATTTCAACAACATGCTGACCGCCGTCTCAGGTTTCGCGCAGCTTCTCCTGCTCGATCTGCCGGAAGACAGCCCCGAGCACGAGAGCGCCGAAGCGATCAGGAGAGCGGCGGATCAGGCGGCTGCCCTGACTCAACAGTTGCTGGCGTTCTCGCGACGGCAGATGCTCGAGCCAACGGTGCTCGACCCGGACGAAGTCGTGGCCGGTATGGAGCCGATGCTGCGCCGGCTGATCGGCGAGCACATAGATCTGAAGTTCATGCTCCAGGCAGCGCCGGGACGGCTGCGAGCCGATCCCGTCCAGATCGAACAGATCGTCCTCAACCTGGTTCTCAACTCGCGTGACGCGATGCCCGACGGCGGCCAGCTGAAGATCGAGTCAGAACAAGTCGCGTTCGACGACGAATATGTTGCGGAGCACTTCGCCGTGACGCCGGGACGCTACGTGATGATCGCCGTGAGCGACACGGGGATCGGCATGGACCGGGAGACGCGAGCCCACATTTTCGAGCCTTTCTTTACGACCAAAGCGCGCGGCAAAGGCACCGGCCTGGGGCTCGCCACCACCTACGGCATAGTCCGGCAGAGCGGCGGGCACATTTGGCTCTACTCCGAGCCCGGCGAAGGCACGACGTTCAAGGCCTACTTCCCGCTCGTGGAAGAGGAGGTCTCGGCCTTGGCTGCCGAGTTGCCGCGGGCGATCGGCGGTACAGAAACCATACTCCTCGTGGAAGACGAACCGAGCGTCCGCGAGCTGGCCAGGCTGATCCTCGAACGCCGCGGTTACAAGTTGCTGGTCGCAGCCGATCCGTTGGAAGCCCTGGCTATCGTCGAAGATCACGAGGCTCCGATCGATCTGCTCGTGTCCGATGTCGTTATGCCTTTGCTGAGCGGACCGGAGCTCGCAGCTCGCGTCCGAGCGCTTCGACCGGAGATGCGCACCCTCTTCCTATCCGGCTACACCGAGGAACTCGTCGACTCCAAGGGCGGCCTCAGAGCCACGGACGGTTTCCTGTCAAAGCCTTTCACTCCCGACGCACTGGCTCGCAAGGTTCGCGAGCTGGTCGATGAGCCGAAGGCCCGCGCCTAGGGAGCCACAACCGGAGCGTCTCATGCACAGCGACCGCGGGTTCCACGGGGACGAGGAAAGAGCCTGGATGGACGAGGCAGGCAGAACGCAGGTCGAGCGAGTCCGCGGCAAGACGCAGCTGGCCGAAGGCATGCTCAAACGCCGCCGGGACTTGGAGTCCCCCGTCCTCCGAGGCGCCGCGGCCGCAATCAAAGAGCAGGAGGACGAACCTCTCGAGCGAGTCGGAAGGCGCCGCCCCATCAGGCCCGAGTTGGGCGCGATCATGGTCGGAGCCGTGTTCATCCTCGCCGCGCTGGTCAAGCCTTGGGGCACCGTCGCACCGGCTCCCTCGCCATCTGCATCGCCTTCGACCAACGACCTGTCGATCATCGACCTCCAGGGTTCGCAGGAGCCGCCTCTGCCGCCATATCTGACCGACCTTTCCAGGGGCTGGGCCGGCGTCGACTGGAGCTTCCTCAGCATGACCGACACTCACGGCGACTGGGGTATCTCGACCGCGATGATGGCCGAAGTCCTGACGTCGAAGCCGCAGCCGACGCCTCACCTGCCATCTTTGGCGTGGACGCCGGTGCTAGCCGCCACTCCCGCCACTGTGCTGGACATCGGCCCGGATATCGGCGTCTTCGCGCTGGCCGTCACTTGGCCGGCGGATGTTCGCGTGACGGACATCTCGGTCGAGTACCTGGGCTCCGGGTACGAACCGCCATACCTGACGTCCGGTGGGTTCCAGCCTTACACGCAGCTCTCACCGCTTCCCGCGGACACGCTGCTGGTGCCCGAAGAGCAGCCGACCCAGGGCGCCCCGCGCTCCGGGGAGTTCTGGGTGCCACCCGCGGTGGCGTCTCCAGTGACGGCCGATCGTTCCGCGGCTATCGCGTGGCACCAACTGCCCTGGCCGTGGCCGCTGGGCGGCTACAAGATCACGATCAGTTCGCAGCATCAGCCGACGGTGCTGGCGCTGTTCCTCCGCGAGACTCCGGGTCCGCCCGCTGAACTGACCGCGGCACCGACGCCACACGTCGTCCTGGCGCCATAATCGGTCCGAGCGGCAGGCCGCGCCCGAATTTCGAATCAGAACGCCCGGCGGAAGAACCGCCGGGCGTTCCAGTTACGGACCAGAAACGGTTACTTGTCGCGCTCCGCTCCGCCGGCCAGAGCCGCCTGCGCAGCCGCGAGGCGAGCCACCGGAACGCGGAACGGGGAGCAGGAAACGTAGTTGAGGCCGATGTCGTGGCAGAAGCCGATCGACATCGGGTCGCCGCCGTGCTCGCCGCAGATACCGACCTTGAGGTCGGGGCGAGTCTTGCGGCCCAGATCGACGGCCATCTTCATTTCCTGGACGATGACCGGGTCGAGGGACTGGAACGGGTTGTACGGGAGGATCTTCTCCTCGACGTACTTGAGGAGGAAGCCGCCTTCAGCGTCGTCACGGCTGTAGCCGAACGTCATCTGGGTCAGGTCGTTGGTGCCGAAGCTGAAGAACTCGGCGTGCTTGGCGATCTCGTCCGCAACCCAGCAGGCTCGCGGGATCTCGATCATCGTGCCGAACTTGAAGTCCGGTCGAATGCCGGCGGCGGCCACAACGGCCTCCGCCTCGGCGTCAAGCAGCTTGCGGGTCTCGATGAGCTCGTTCACGTGCCCGACGAGCGGGATCATGATCTCCGGCCGCGGATC
>CAZRUC010000041.1:7673-11058 GCA_964603175.1 uncultured Anaerolineaceae bacterium | reverse complement strand
GGCTCGGCTCTCCAGCGACTCGGCCAGCCACTCGGCTGCCGCGACCAGTCCCTCGTCCTCCAGGATCGGCAAACGACGAGCGCTCACGAGGTCGCGCACATCGTGGGCCAGGTCGCGCAGGACCTCGGCGGAGGCGGAATCCCCGCGCCGCTCGAGTTCCTCGGCCGTGGAGGCAATGGCCGGCAGGACTTCGGCATGCAGGTCGCTGGCGAGGCGGTCGCGCTCCGCCTGAGCCCCCGTCCGACGGAGGCGGCTGGCAAACGGCAGGGTTTCGATGGCCACGCTCCGGGCGATGCCGAGCCTCGACGTCGAGCCGCCGGCGATGGCCGCGTTGGCGATCCGCCATCGCCCCACGATCAGCCAGGCGACCGCGAGGTAGCCGAATGCCGCAAATTCGACGGCCGCGGTGATCCCGCCCACGGTCCAGGCAATAGCGGCTGCCCCGACCGGGATGACGGCCCAGCTCACCGCCCGCCAGAAGACTCGCCTGGGGAGCCCCGCCATCTGGGCGATCTGCCCGACGAAGATCGCGGCCAGGATCACAGGAATGCCCGCACACACGATCCCAATCGGGCCCAAACGTGGCACGAAGGCTCCGTCGACGAGCGCCGCCGCGGCTACGGCGAGGGTCGTCCCGGTTCGGCGGAGGCCGATGGGATATGCGGCGCCGGCGACGGCAAGCAATGCCAGCGGCAGCCCGACGACCTGCGCGGGTTCGCGTTTGGTCAGGTCGTCGGTGATTGGGATGGTTTCCTGGCCGTCGGTGTAGGCCGTCAGACCCGGACTCTGCGCGGCCAGCGTCCAGCCCGGACGAATCCCGAGCTTCCAAGCGTCGGAGCTGGTTTGCACGGACGTCACGACGCCCCCCGAGTCGACTTGAACGCCGCCATCGCCGGTCGACGGCAGGACGAGCGTTGTGACAGTCCCCAGCGCGACGAACAGCAGGCAGGCGAGGAACATGGCCACTCGCTTCAGCCGCGGGTCCAAGAGCCCCGCGCGGAGCCGTGGCTGGGAGCTAGTTGGGCTGCTCAAGTGTGTCCAAATCACTGGTTGGCTGGGCGGAAGCCTGCGGTCGCTAGATGTTAGCGGTTGAGTCGGGTGTCAACTACGTAGGAACACGCGACAGGGCTTACGCGTTTCCCTCCTTCTGCGCTCCCCACTCGTGCGCGCATTCTGCGTGTCGGTTCGCCTCCGAGTCGGGTGGGATCGGAGCCGGCCGAGCGGGCGTCGACCGGGGACTCGCGCACCAATAGGGGGGCTCGCGAGACCCCGGCCGTCGCCATTTAAGCCCGCACGCGAGGTTTGCCATGAACCCATTGCCTGTTCTCCGGCTTGGAGCAGTCGTTGGGATCGTCGCCGCCATCTTCCTGACCGGGGTGCCTTCGCAAGTGATTGCCGCGGGCTCGCTGCAGGCAACTGCGGACGACGGAACCGTGGTGACCGCCACTTACGAAGGAGTACCGATAGATCCGCGCACGGCGTCGCGCTACTTCTGCCACACGCGGGATTACCCCGCGGTTCGTTGTTTTGCGAGTCAGGCCGAGGTGGACAGGGACCTGGGTTGGATCGAGCCGACGGCGCCGGGAAATCGCCCGGAGGCGGCGAGGCTCAGCTCGTCTGATGTGAGCCCCGACTTTCCCCCGGGTACGGCCTACTCGATCGCCTACTGGGACATCAACTACGGCGGTACCGCGCTCACGCTCTACGGCTCGCTTTCGAACCTTGGGATCCTCGGCTGGAACGACAGCATCAGTTCGTTCAAGTCGGTGAACTGCGGTGTCCCCCGGTATTACATCGACGCCAACTACAGCGGCGTCTATTGGCAAGTTTCGTGCAACACCTGGACGCCGAACCTGTACGGGTCCAACGACACCTTCAGCTCGGTCGTCAACGAGGCGCCCTGATCGCCGGGGCTGCTCGGACCGGCGGTCATGATTCCGCCCTTTGCGCGCATCGAGTAGGGTTGGCAGGCAACGCACGCCGGCCCGCTGTGGCCGTGCCGCCCGATCGCGCGACCAAGGGCTTCAATGGAACGCAAGTGGCTGATCCTGACCAGCGTGTCGCTGGGCTCGCTCATGGCGACGCTCGACGGCAGCATCGTCAACATCGCCCTCCCGGCAATCGAGGCCGACTTCCGGATCGACCTGACTACGATCGAATGGGTCGTCGTCGCCTACCTGCTGGTCGTCGGCAGCCTGCTCCTTCCCTTCGGCCGCCTGGGCGAGGTGCTGACCTTCAAGCGCGTCTATCTGGTCGGGTTCGCGGTCTTCACGCTCGCGAGCGTCCTGTGCGGTGCGTCGCCCAACGTCCAAGCTTTGACGGCGTTCCGCGTCGTCCAGGGCGTCGGTGCGGCGATGATCATGTCCATGGGCCCGGCCATCGTCGCGCGGACCTTCCCGGCCAGTGAGCGCGGACGAGCCCTCGGACTCAACGGCATAAGCGTCTCGATCGGGCTGAGCCTCGGCCCCGTGCTCGGTGGCGTCCTCACTCAGGTCGCCACGTGGCGCGCGATTTTCTTGATCAATGCGCCGATAGGGTTGTTCGCGATTCTTTGGGCGGCCCGCATTCTCCCCAGCGAGACGCCCGGTAAGGGCCAGTCGTTCGATGCCAGAGGGGCCGCCCTTTCAGGAGTCGCGCTCTTCGCACTCCTGCTCGCTCTTAGCGACGGCCAGCAATGGGGCTGGACCAGCCCAGCGATCATCGGCCTCGTATTCGCTTTCCTCGTTCTCGGCGCGGCCTTCCTCCGGGCGGAGCGCCGGTCGATCCAGCCGATGATCGATTTGTCGCTCTTCCGTATCCGGCCGTTCTCCGCGGGCCTGGTCAGTGTGGTCGTGGCATTCGCCGGCCTGTTTACCGCGACGTTCCTGCTGCCGTTCCTTCTCCAGCAGGGGCGTGGTTTCTCGCCGATCGAGGCCGGCCTGCTGCTCACGCCTGTGCCGATCACGATGGCCCTGGTCGCGCCTTTCAGCGGCGCCGCCTCGGACCGCTTCGGGCCGCGATTTCTGGCCAGCGCCGGTATGGCCATCATGGCGCTGGGTCTGCTGAGCCTGACCGAGTTGCCGGTCGACTTCCAACTGCCCGACTTGATCTGGCGGCTGGTTCTGCTCGGCATCGGCCAGGGGTTGTTCATGAGCCCCAACAGCAGCGCCGTGCTCGGCTCAGTGCCACGGTCGCGTGTGGGGACCGCGTCGGGCACGCTCGCCCAGATGAGGGTCAACGGCCAGGCTTTGGGGATCGCCCTGAGCGGGGCGATCGTGGCAACTCGCTTGCCCGTCCACCTGGCGGCGCTGGGAGGCGGTGCTCCTACGGTCGCCGCCCGGAATGTGGCTCAGGCCGGTGCAATCCACGACGCATTCGTGGTCGCGGCGATCGTCTGCTCCCTGGG
>CAZRUC010000041.1:0-7573 GCA_964603175.1 uncultured Anaerolineaceae bacterium | reverse complement strand
GGCGCCCGAACCTTCGCCGCGGTAGATTCTTGGCAGCATGGGCATCTCGCGACTGCAGGGCATCGATCCGGGGCGTTTTGGCGTGTTCGCCGGACCGCTCAACGCCAGGCCGGCGACCGAGCAGCGGGCGTTCGCCGTCGAGATGGAGCGCCTGGGCTACGGCACCCTCTGGTACGGCGAGAGCCTTGCGCAGGAAGCCTTCGCCCGCGGCGCGATCTATCTGGCCGCAACCGAGCGGCTCGTGATCGCGAGCGGCATCGCCAACATCTGGGCCCGCGACGCCGCGGCAATGGCCAACGGCGGCAGGACTCTCGCCGAGGCGTGGCCCGGGCGATTCATCCTGGGCATTGGCGTCAGCCACGCCCCGACGGTCAAACTGCGAGGCCACGAATACGACCGCCCTTACTCCGCGATGGTCGAATACCTCGATGCCATTCCCGGGGCACCCTGGCGCGGTCCCGCCGCGGAAATCCCGCCGATCGTGCTGGCAGCGCTGGGACCGCGGATGGTCGGCCTGGCCGGCGAGCGAACGGCAGGGGCATACCCGTATTTCTCGACGACCGCCCACGTTCGCGAGGTCAGGGGCATCCTGGGTCCGGAACCGTTCCTCGCCTCGGACCTGCCGGTAGTGCTGGCCCCCGATCTGGCCGCCGCACGGGCCATCGGCGATCGCCACCTGGTGCTCTACCTCGGATCGGCCAACTACCGGAACAACCTGCTGCGCCTCGGCTGGTCGGAGGCCGACCTGGCACCGCCCGGCTCCGACGCGTTGTTCGACGCGATAGTTGCCTGGGGCGACCTGGAGGGCATTGCCCGGCGGGTCGATGAGCGGTTCGAGGCCGGCGCAGACCAGATCGTGTTCAACCTCGTCGCCGCAGATCAGTCGTCTCCGCCGCTCGACGAGCTGAGGCTGCTCGCGCCTCTGAATGGCGCGCGGAGCGATCCATTTGAGTAGGACCGGTTACCCGATACAAATCCGGGTGCCACAATCGGGCCATGAAATCCGCGCCACTCGCCACCGCTGAACATCGGTCGGGCAGTTCGGGCGCGGCTTCGCTGGAGTTCCGGGCCGTCTCCAAGCGCTATGGCTCCGGATCGGCTGCGGCAGCTGCTGGGACCCCAGGTGCCGTCAACGACCTTTCGTTCGAGGTGCCGGCCGGCGCCATCTGCGTCCTGGTCGGGCCGTCGGGCTGCGGAAAGACGACCAGCCTCAAGATGGTGAACCGGCTGATCGAGCCTACTTCGGGCCAGATCCTGCTCGACGGAGTCGACGTCCAGACCCAGGATGTCACGTATTTGCGGCGCCGGATCGGGTACGTGATCCAGCAGGTCGGGCTGTTTCCGCACCTGACGGTCGGGCGCAATGTGGCGGTAGTGCCCGCGCTCGTGGGCTGGCCAAAGGAGCGCCAGCGAGCCCGCTCGGATGAGCTGCTCTCTCTCGTCGGCCTCGACCCGGACCGCTACCGAGACCGCTACCCGACCCAGCTCTCCGGCGGGGAACGCCAGAGAGTGGGCGTGGCGAGGGCGCTTGCGGCGGATCCGCCGCTGATGCTCATGGACGAGCCCTTCGCGGCGGTCGATCCGATCGCGCGCGCGGGCTTGCAGGACGAGTTCCTGCGGTTGCAGAAGGAACTCGCCAAGACCATCGTCTTCGTCACCCACGATGTGGACGAGGCGATCAAGATGGGCGACTTGATCGCTGTCCTGGCCGAGGGCGGACACCTGGCTCAGTTCGGACCTCCGGACAAGATCCTGGCCCACCCGGCCTCCGACTTCGTCGCCCGCTTCGTGGGAGTGGATCGCGGTCTGAAGCGGCTCTCGCTGCGGACGGTCGCCGACTTGCAGGTCGAGCCCGTCGGCTCCACTGACGGCTTGCCGACGTTCGTGCCGGCGACCAAGCTGCGCGACGCGCTGTCGATCCTGCTGGTGGCCGATACTCGCGGAGGGGTCGCGCTCGACGACGCCGGCAAGCCCCGCGGCCTCGTTACCGTCGACGAAATCGCCAGCGCGCTCGCGGACGATCGAGCCGGCACGGACAGGCGGACGTGACCACAGAGCCGCTGGTCCGCTGGGACTGGCTGGGCTCTCACCTGGGCCCGATCGCCGGCCGGGTCGAGCAGCACCTCTACCTGACCGTGATCGCAGTCGTCATCGGGTTCGCGATCTCGTTCCTGCTCGCGGCGGTGTCCGTCAGACGGCGCCGGCTCTACCCGTTCGTAGTCGTGCTCTCCACGGCGGTATACACGATCCCGAGTTTCGCCTTGTTCGTCGTCCTCATCGTCTTCTCCGGTCCGTCGGTCCTCTCGGCGGAGATACCGCTCGTCATGTACACGATCGTGCTGTTCGTGCCGAACATCGTTGCCGGGTTCGACGCGGTGCCGTGGGAAGTGATCGATGCCGCCGACGGCATGGGCTTCACGTCAGGGCAGCGGTGGTGGCAGGTCGAGTTGCCGCTGGCGTTGCCACTGGTCGTGGCCAGCATCCGGCTGGCGACCGTGTCCACGATAGGTCTCGTAACCGTGACTGCGGTCCTGGGCGACAGCCTCGGCGGTCTGGGCTACTACATCCTGGACGGATATCACCGCACGTTCACGACCGAGATCCTGGTCGGCGGTCTGCTCTCGATCGCGCTGGCGGTGCTTGCGGACCTCGGTCTGGTTCTCCTGCAACGCATCCTGACGCCGTGGACGGCACGAGCGGCCGCACGCTGATGGATCTCGTAACCGCCGCCGCCCAATGGCTGGCCGACCCGGCCCAATGGCAGGGACCGAATGGGATTCCCGCACGGCTCTTGGAGCACCTGCTCATCAGCGGCGTATCGCTCGGGATCGCGGCCCTCGTGGCTCTCCCGCTGGGGCTATGGATCGGCCATACGGGACGGCTGTCGTGGTTGGTTCTGAGCTCCGCCAATGCCTGGCGGGCCTTGCCGTCGTTCGCGGTGATCGGGCTGCTAGTGCCCTTTACAACCCGGATCGACCCGAGCCTCGGCTTCACGCTGTATCCCACCGTGGTGGCGATGATCGTGCTTGCGGGACCGCCGATCCTGGTCAACACGTACGAGGGCGTCGCGGGGGTGGACCGCGACCTGGTGGATTCGGCGCGCGGAATGGGCATGCGCGAGCGCCAGATCCTATTCGGCGTGGAGGTTCCGATCGCGCTGCCGGTTATCGCGACGGGGGTTCGCCTGGCCGCGGTCCAAGTCATCGCGACGGCGACCCTGGGCGCCATCTTCGGCTTCGGTGGGCTCGGGCGCTTCATAGTCCTTGGGGAAGCGAATCAGGACAACGGCGAGCTCTTCGGCGGCGTCGTCCTGGTTGCGTCTCTTGCCTTGGTCACATATGGGCTGTTCGTGCTGCTGGAACGACAGCTCGTCTCACCCGGACTCTCCAGCCGTACCGCCAGTTGAGTCGCGCCTGACGGCCGGCTGTGATCGCGGTGCATCAGGCGGGCGCCCTGTCGGCCATTCGACCCTCGCCGCATATAGTCGCGGGACGTCGTTAGCGGCCCGCCCATGGGCTTCGTGACGTGTACATAGGGAGGTGACCCAATGCGGCTACCCCGCATGCTTGCCCTCGGGGCGTCGACGCTGGTGCTGCTGAGCGCCTGCTCGACGGGTGGGGGCAGCTCGCCAACTCCGACCGGAACGACCGGAACACCGGGAGCGACCGGAACGCCCATAGCGACTGGAACGGCCGCGGCGACGCTGAGCGGCCCCAAGCCCACTGTCAAGATTGGCTCCGATGGGTTCTACGAATCCAAGCTCATGGCCGAGATCTATGGCCAAACGCTGGAGGCGAAGGGCTACACAGTCGATCGAACCTCGATCGGACTCGGCGCGCGCAAGGTCACGGCGGCGGCCCTCGAAGCCGGCACGTTCGACCTCAAGCCCGAGTACATCGGCAGCGGTCTTGCCTATTACGACAAGACCAAGACGACCAGCGACCCGGCCACGAACGCCGCGGCCCTGCAGACGATTCTCACCGGCAAGGGCGGCGGAATAACGGTCCTCAACTACTCGCCGGCTGCGGACCAGAACGCGTTCGTCGTGACCCAGGCCACGGCGACGAAGTACAGCCTGGCCAAGATGGGCGACCTGACCGCCGTCCAAACTCAGATCAAGTTCGGTGTCGCCACGGACTGCTCTACGAACCCGGTCTGCGCCGCGGCGATCAAGACCGCCTATGGCATAGACCTCGCCAACGCGCTGCCGCTGTCGGCATGCGACCAGCCGATGGTCGACGCCCTGACTGCGGGCACGATCCAGGTCGGCGAGTTGTGCTCGACTCAACCAGACATCCTCAAGAACGGCTGGGTCGTCCTGACTGACGACAAGCACACGCAGCCGGCGGACAACCTTGCGCCCCTCGTTCGGAACGATCTGCTCGCCAAGGTCGACAAAGCGAGCTTCGAGCAGATCCTCAATGGCGTCTCGGCCAAGATGACGACGGCCGATCTGCTGAAGCTCAACTCGGAGTTTGTCTTCGACAAGAAGGACATTCCGGCGATCGCGACGGAGTGGATCACCGCCAACGGCCCGTTCTAGCCGAAATACTCGCCAATCGAGCGGCCTGCCCTCCCCGGGTGGGCCGCTTTCTTATGCCTCGGGCGCCTCGGGCGCCTCGGGCGTCGCTGGCGCGGCCTTTTCGACCCAGGGCGACCGCCACTTCGGAGCGGGGAACGGCTTCGACCAGTAGGCCGTCTCCCGCAGGATCTTGCCGTCGCGGCACTCGAAGATGAAGACCGTGTTGTAGCGGTCGTCGTTGCCGTAGTCGAGGATCGCCTCGGTGACGACGATGTCGCCGGAGGCGATCGTCCGATATGGGGCGATCGACGGCAGTTCCGGGAAGGCTGTGTAGACCGCCTGTCGGTTGGCGCGGCCAAGGATTACCTCGCCGGACTGCGGGTAGGCCATCTCAGAGTCGTCGCTGAAGACGTCGTTCATAACCTCGACGTTCTTGGCGTTGAGGCCCTCGAACAGGCGCTCGACGGCGCGTCGGTTATCGGCTTCGCTCATGCCACGCTCTCCACTGCTGTAGTTGGGTTATCCGTCCGTAGTGCCGCGCGGTCGGGGTCGCGGATACCGAGACCGTTCACGAGCGCCCCGGCCAGCAACAGTCCGGCGGCCAGGCCCATCGCCAGGTGGAACGAATCCGTCGAGGCCTCTCCCGCTGCGACCACGAGGGTCGGTGCCACCGACGGGCCGGGTCGGTTGAGGGGTGAGATATCACGGCGAATCTGTGGCGACGACGTATCGATACCGGGAGCGCGGTTGGCCAGGTCGGCGTAGAAGGCACCCGTTATCGCTACGAATATGAGTGCGCCCGCGAGTTGAGGCCCGACGCGGGAGATGGCGTTGTTCACGGCGGACCCAAGACCGGCGCGGTTCTCCGGAACCGATGCCATCAGGGCGGTCGTGAGTGGGGCGACCGTGATCGCAAGCCCGAGACCGAACAGGATTGCCGCCGGCAGGAAGTCGACCAAGTAGCCGCTCGACGGCAGCCAGCTCGCCGGGTCGCCCGGCTGGAGATCCCAGGCAGGGCTGCCGGCCGGAACGCGCGTGAGCCACAGGATTCCGGCGCCCATGATCGCCGGACCGACGGCCATAAAGCGGCGCGGGCCCAGCCTAGCGCTCACTGCCCCCACTCGCGATGACAGGAGAATCAGGAGCAGGGCCCCCGGCGTCCCGATGAACCCCGCCGCCGCCGCGGAGTACCCGAGCGTGCCCTGACTGAAGATCGACTGCTGGTAGCCCACGACGTATAGGGCGCCGTAGATCAGGAAGGTCGACAGGTTGGTCACGGCGAAGTTGCGCGAGCGGAAAAGGCCGAGCGGAACCAGGGGATGCCGGCCGCGGGCCATCATGACCACGAAGGCGACGCTGGCGAGGGCCCCGACGGCGATCGCGACGGGACCGACGGCGTCCTTCCATTCGTGCTGCTGGCCGTATATGGCGCCGAATGCCAGCCCGCCCACGGCCAGGGCGACGACCACGGCCCCCAGCCAATCGAAAGCGCGGCCTGCGTCGGGATCGCTGCTCTCCTCGACGTAGCGCCAGGTGGCCAGCAGGGCGACGGCGATCAGCGGCACGTTGATGAAGAAGACCGCCCGCCACGAGATGGTGTCCACGAAGATGCCGCCTACTACCGGGCCGAGGATTGCCGTGGCAGCGGATGCCGCAGCCCAGAATCCAAAGGCGCGGCCTCGCTCCGCGCCCACGAACTCGTGGGTCAGTAGCGCCAGAGAGCCCGGCACGAGAAGCGCTCCCGCTGCTCCCTGGATGATGCGGAAAACGATCAGCGCCTCCATGTTCGGCGCCAGGCCGCACAGGACGGAGGCGCTCCCGAAACCAATGAGTCCTAGCACGAACAAGCGGCGCCGGCCGAAGGCGTCGGCCAGAGCTCCGGCCAGGATCAGCAGCGCGCTGAGGCTCAGGAGATACGCGTTGTACACGTACGACTGGCCTTCGAGCACTCCGAAGAAGCTGCTCGGCAGGTCCTGCCCGATCTTTTGAAGGGCGACGTTCACAACGGTCGAGTCGAGGAATACGATCCCGGAGCCGAGGATGGCCGCGAGGAGGGTCCCGTTCCGTCGGGTCATCAGCTGCTCACCTTTGGGTCGTGGCGGGGGCGGGCGCAAGCGCGTACTCCACGGCCTGATCCACGCTCATCGCCAGGCCCCGTTCTATGGCCGTCTTGAGGTCGCCCGGATCGAGCGCCTCGACTCCCGAATATGTCTCCTCCAGCTTGTGAAAGAGGTTTCCCAGGCCCGTGCCGCCGGAAGTGGCGAGCTTCTCCGATGCCACCTTGAGCCTGACAGCCCTGAGCAGATCGCCCTCGGCGATGGCGTCCAGGCCGAAGTCTCCGAGCATGATCGTGATGCCCGAGACATCGCCCACCGCAGCGAAGTGCTCGGTGGCCTCGCGCCACAGCGGAACCGCCCGGCTCCGCGTTTCACCCAACTTGTTGTACGCGAGCCCAAGGGTGTGTAGCGCCCAAGCCAGGCCGAACGGATCGTCCAGCGTCCGAAACAGGGCCACGTCTTCCAGCAGGACGTCGCGGGCAGCCTCGTTCTCGAAGGCGTAATAGTGGGCATTGCCGAGCCCCCACAGAACTCGCGCCAGCAATTCCTTGTCGTCGAGCTCTCGGGCGATGGTCAGGCACTCCTCGAACGCAGCTCTCGAGCGATGCACGTCGGACCTGTTGATGAGCGTGGGAAAGCCGAGGTTGTAGAGGGCGTTGGCGATGGCAGCTCGATCGCCGGTGCGGCGGCAGAGCTCGAGGCAGGCTTCGTAGTACTTCATCGCCGCCGGCATCGCGGCTCGCCAGTAGGCCACGCCCCCGGCCGCTTCCAACGCCTTCGCGAGTTCCTGCGGATGCTCCCCAGCATCGGGCAGCGCCAGGATCCTCTCCAGCCAATCGGCCCCTTCCTGCAGCATGCCGCGCATCTGCCAGAAACGCCACAGGGCGTACCCGAATCTCAGGGCCGTTTCCGCCTGGGAGTGCTCGATCGACCACGTCAGCGCTGCCCGAAGGTTTCCGTTCTCGACATCGAGGCGGTCGAGAAGCCTCTTCTG
>CAZRUC010000040.1:0-11492 GCA_964603175.1 uncultured Anaerolineaceae bacterium | reverse complement strand
CGTCATCAGCGAGCCCAGCGTCGTAGCGATCGACACGCGAACGAAGCGGGTCCTCGCGGTCGGTGCCGAGGCCAAGCGAATGCTCGGCAGGACCCCCGCAAGCATCACCGCCGTGCGGCCCCTGCGTGACGGAGTCATCAGCGACTTCGACGTCACCCAGGAGATGATCGCCTACTTCGTGCGCAAGGTGCACGACCGGGTCGGCATGGTCCCGCGGCCTCGGATGCTGCTGGGAATCCCGTCTGGCGTGACCGAAGTCGAGAAGCGAGCGGTCCGAGACGCGGCAATGAACGCCGGCGCGCGCTGGGCCGGTCTGATCGAAGAGCCGATGGCCGCCGCAATCGGGGCCGGCCTTCCGGTGGCCGAGCCGACCGGCAGCCTCATCGTCGACATCGGCGGTGGGACGACTGAAGTCGCCGTGATCAGCCTCGGCGGCATCGTCGTCAGTCGAAGCATCCGCGTCGGGGGCGACGAGATGGACACCGACATCGTTGCCTATGCCCGCCGCGAGTACAACCTGTTCCTCGGGGAGCGGACCGCCGAGGACATCAAGATCGCCATCGGGTCGGCGGCGCCCGGCGATTGGGACGCGCAGCGGGTCACGCTCCGCGGTCGCGACCTGCTGACCGGTCTGCCACGCAGCGTCGAGGTGGGCGCCGAGCAGATCCGCGAGGCCATCGAGCCCTCCGTTGCGCTGATCGTCGAGACGGTCAAGGACACCATCGAAGAGACGCCGCCGGAACTCGTGGCCGACATCATGGATCAGGGCATCGTCCTCGCCGGCGGCGGCGCGCTGCTCTGCGGGCTGGACCGGCGCATCTCAGAGGCGACCCAGATGCCCGTCCATGTCGCCAACGATCCCCTGACGTGCGTGGTGCGCGGAACCGGGGTGGTCCTCGAGTCGCTCGACATGATGCAGAACGTCCTGGTGGCGGACACCTACGCCCGCCCGCCTCGCTGAACTCGCGCTCCCGGCCGACATGAACGCCAAACCCGTCAACCGCCGGGCACGCAGGCAGTGGACCGCCTACGGGATTCTTCTCGCGATAAGCGTCGTTCTGATGGGCGCATCCGGAACGCCGGCCGCGAGCGACGTCGCATCGGGCTTCGACTACGCGATGCAGCCGCCCGTGGCGTGGCTGAACCAGACCGCCGACACGCTGGGGTCATATTGGTCGGCGCTGACTCAGATCGATCGGCTTCGCACGGAGAACGACCAGCTGCGCGAGGACAACCAGACCCTCAAGGAAGAGCTCGCCCGGATGCCGGCGATCTCTCAGCTCAACATCGACTGGACGAAGATTTCCGAGGCGCAGCAAGCGGTGTCGTACGCGAGCACGCCGGCCCGCGTGACCAGCCGCGACCTCTCCGGCGTTCGCGCCCGAACATTCGTCCTCGATAAAGGCAGCCACGACGGCATCGCGGTCGATCAGGTCGTGATGTCCGCCGGAGGAGCGCTTGTCGGCAGGATCGAGTCGGTGGGTGCGACCGTATCGCAGGTGCTGCTGCTCAACGATCCGGGGGCCGTCGTCGTGGGCAAGGAGACGCAGTCCGGCGCGATCGGCACCATCAGGGGCCAGGTCGGCGGGATCCTGCTCATGGCAGACGTCGACGCGCTGCAAGTTCTCGACAAAGGCGCGATGGTAGTTACGGCTGGCGAATCGATTCCGGGTACGGACGCTCGCTCGGCGTACCCGCCCGGACTCCTCATTGGGCAGATCGACAGTGTCTCCAACGACCCCAACTCGGTCGTGAAGAGCTGTTTCATCAGCCCCGCGGCCGACTTCGTAAACATGAGTTTCGTGAGGGTGATCACCGGCTATCAGGGCGGAATTCCGCTCGGGACGCCCTCGGCGGGAGGCACGCGCTCCCCGGGGTCGACGCCCAGCGGATCGGCGACCTCCAGTCACAGCGCCACACCCCACCCGTCGTCAACGCCGAGCCCGACCCGATGATGGGATCCGGACGCATTCCAATCCGGCGGGGCGACCGCGCATTTGAACCTGATAACCTCTCCGGCGAGACGCTACTGGAGTTGCAGTGAAGGGCCTCGTGCTGGCGGGGGGAACGGCAACCCGTCTTTTCCCGCTTACCATCGTCACCAACAAGCATCTGCTGCCGATCTACGACCGGCCGATGATCTATTACCCCCTCGCCACCCTTGCCGGAATGGGCATTCGCGAGGTGATGGTGATCGTCGGGGGCAAGAGCGTCGGCGACGTCCTCGAGCTCCTCGCCGACGGCGAGCATTTCGGCCTCGACCTCACCTACCGGTATCAGCGGGGCGCGCTCGGCATCGCCCACGCCATCGGCCTGGCCCGCGACTTCGTCGGCGACGACTCGTTCTGCTGCGTGCTCGGGGACAACGTCCTGCTCGGCCCCGATCTGGCCGACCTGGCCCATAAGTTCGAAGCCGGGCCGTGGGGCGCCGGCACGCTGCTCTACGAAGTGCCCGACCCGGAGCGCTTCGGCGTGGCCGAGCTCGACACCGCCGGTAATGTGGTCGCCTTCGAAGAAAAGCCCGCACAACCCAAGAGCAACCTGATCCCGATCGGGGTGTATTTCCTGCGCCCGAGCGCGTTCGACGTGGTAACCCAGCTCGTGCCGTCGGGACGGAACGAGCTCGAGATCACCGACCTGCTCAATCACTACTTGCCGGGCCGCCTCTTCGCCCCGTGCTATGAGGGTCAGTGGACCGACGCGGGTACGGTGTCGTCGCTGTTGAGGGCCGCCGAACTGGCCGAGCACGAGTCCCACTTGGGCACACTTCCGGCCCCGCCGGAGAGGCCCATCTCGTGACAGAGATCGGCCTCTCCGGCAATCCCGAACCGCGCTTCCGTCGCCTGCTCGTTACGGGCGGAGCCGGGTTCATCGGCTCGTCCTTCGTCCGGGATGTCCTGGCACGACGCGACGGGACCTCCATCACGGTGCTGGACAAGCTCACCTACGCCGGGAATCGCGCCAATCTCGCACCGGTCGAGACGGACCCCGAGCAAGCGGCCCGGTTCCGCTTCGTCCATGGCGACATCGCCGATCCCGCCACCGTCGGGCCCCTGGTCGCCGAGGTCGACGCGATAGTCAACTTCGCGGCCGAGTCGCACGTCGATCGCTCCATCCTCGAGCCGGTGGACTTCCTTCGAACCGACGTCGTTGGGGTGCAGGTCCTGCTCGAGGCCTGCCGGGCCGAACAGCAGCGTGTCGGTTCCGGGGAGCGCACGGCCGTTCCACGCTTCCTGCAGGTTTCCACCGATGAGGTCTACGGCTCGGTCGAGACCGGCGCCAGCCGCGAGGGCGACCGGCTCGAGCCGCGTTCGCCCTACTCAGCCGCCAAAGCCGCCGGCGAGCTGCTGGCACACTCCTATTTCGTCACCTACGGGCTCGACGTGGTGATCACGCGAGGCTCCAACACGTATGGTCCATACCATTACCCAGAGAAGCTCATTCCGCTCTTCGTGACCAATGCGCTCGACGACCAGCAGCTGCCTCTCTACGGCGACGGCCTGCAGCGTCGTGACTGGCTGTACGTAGCCGACCATGCCGCAGCGATCGGGCACGTCCTGGAGCACGGCACCGGCGGCGAGATCTACAACGTCCGGGGCGGCAACGAGCACACCAACCGCGATGTCGTCACGACCCTGCTGAAGTTGCTCGACAAGCCCTGGTCACTCGTGCGCCAGGTCCAGGACAGGCCGGGCCACGACCGCCGATACGCGCTAGACGGCTCCAAGCTCGCGGCGTTGGGCTGGACGAGCCGGGTGACTTTCGAGGCCGGGCTGGCGGAAACTGTGCGCTGGTATTGCGCGAACGAATCGTGGTGGCGGCCGATCAAGTCGGGCGACTTCGAGAGTTACTACCGCCGCCAGTACGGAGCCAGGCTCGCCGATTCCAGCGAGGCTGCCCGATGAGGCGCCCTCTCCGGCGCTCGCTGCGCTGATGCGGGTCGCCATTACCGGAGCAGGAGGGCGGCTCGGAAGCGCGCTGGCGGCAGCTCTTCGCGAAGCCACTTTCGCCGAGGAGATCCTGCTTTGGGATGTCCCGGAGCACGATCTGGACGACCCATCCTCGGCGGAGAGGCTTGTCGGACGGTTCCGTCCCGACGTCGTGGTCCACACCGCGGCCTGGACGAACGTGGACGAATGCGCCCGCGACCCTCAGCTCGCGATGCGACGGAACGGTACTGCGGTCGGAGAGTTGGCCGAGTCCTGCGTTCGCCACGGTGCCGGCCTTATCACGATTTCGACGAACGAAGTCTTCGACGGCCGCCGAACCGAAGCCCGTCCCTACACACCCGAGGACCTGCCGAATCCCGCTAATCCCTACGGCGCCGCCAAGCTCGGAGGCGAGCTGGCCGCACGCGCGGCCTTCGGCGCGGCGACCGACGCGTTTGCCCTGGCGGCCCGACGGCTGCCGAACCGGCCCGCGGGTGCGATGCCGCCCCTGGCGATCGTGCGGACGGCCTGGCTCTTCGGCCCCCCCGGCAACGACTTCCCGGCCAAGATCGTGGCCGCAGGGAAACGAGCGAGGGCCGACCACGTGCCGCTCAAGCTCGTTGCCGACGAAATCGGCTCGCCGACCTACACGCTCGATCTAGCGTCGGCGATTGTGGCGCTGCTGGGAGAGGCGGCCGCCTCATCCCTCGCGGCAGTGGCGGGGATCCATCACATCGTGAACACGGGCCGGGTGTCCCGAGCCGAGTGGGCCCGCGAGGTGTTGCGGCTGTCCGGGGTCGAGGCCGAGACTGAAGACGTCCCCGGCACAACGTGGCTGCGCCCCTCGAGGCCGCCGATGTGGGGAGTACTCGACCCCACGCCGCTCCCCGACGGAGCGCTACTTCGGCATTGGCGCGGCGCGCTGGCGGAGTACCTCGCCTTGTCGAGTGCGAGCGGGCCCGGCCCGATCGGGAGGAGCGATTCGTGACTGAAACTCGGGTTTCCCGGCTTCGCGGCGTCCAGTACGGGAAGCTGAATCGGCTGGCGGATCTGCGCGGTTCGTTCGTCGAGCTGTGGCGCGAGTCGTCATTCGGCACGCTCAGCGATGATGCCACGGGCCTCCCCCGCGCCCGGTTCGTCCAGGCCAACCTTTCGACATCCGCGCCGGGAGTGCTCCGCGGCCTGCACTACCATCGCCGCCAGCTCGATTACTGGACCGTGGTTTCGGGACGCGCCTTGGTGGCCCTCGTCGACGTTCGGCCCGTACTCGCCGATCCGGCGGCGCACGCAATCGTCGAGACCCGGGAGTTGGGAGAGGCCGAAACGGTCACCATCCCGACTGGTGTCGCTCACGGCTTCCTGGCCCTCGAGGCCCTCCAGCTGCTCTACCTCGTCACCAACGAGTACGACGGCAGCGACGAACTCGGGTTCGCGTGGGACGATCCCGCCGTGGGTATCGAATGGCCGGTCCTCCCCGGAACCCCGGACGGCAGACCCATCCTCTCCGACCGCGACCGCTCCAATCCGACCCTCCTGGAGCTGGTAGGACATCTCACGGACGGCCGGCGGTAGACGCCGGGAGCCGACGCCGTTCGGACAGGATGCCTATCATTCGGACGGCCAAAGGTCCGAACCTAACCCGCCACAAGGCCACCGGACTCCACCGCACCGTTCTCAATCGCACCGCGGGGTCCTGGGACCAAGGCACGATTGTCACGGGCCACCCGAAGTAGGAGGCTGAACCTACTACCACAACCCGGCTCTACCGATCTCCGGCGCCGGGCAGCCTGCCCCATCAGACTTGCTGCTGGAGCCAATAGGGAGATACACCGTGATGCGAAGGCTCACCCTTGCGTTCGCGGTTGCAATGCTCGTCGCAACCACCGGACTCTTCGCCACTGCAGCCCCCGCCGCCGCTGCAGGAAACACCAAGGTCGTCATAGTCGTAGGCGCCGTCGACTCCAACACTGCCGGTTGGGAGAGCGGTGCCGATGGCGCGGCTAATACGTTCGCCAGGTACACGTCCAACATCACCAAGATCTACTCGCCGAATGCCACATGGGCCGCCGTACAAGCCGCCGCGAAGGGCGCGAACATCCTGGTCTACGTCGGCCACGGCAGCGGCTTCCCCAACCCGTATATCGGCTATCTCCAGCCCAACGGCGATAACGGCATGGGCCTCAACGCCACGGCCGGAAACGGCAATTCGAACACGAAGTACTACGGCGAGAACTACATGGCTCAGCTCGGGCTGGCCGCCAACGCCGTCGTCATCCTGTGGCATCTCTGCTACGCCTCAGGCGACAGCGAGTGGGGCATGGCCAAGAGCGACCCCGTTTCCATGCCCAAGGCCCAGACCCGAGTGGACGGCTATGCGTCCGGCTTCATTCGCGGCGGTGCGCATGCAGTCATCGCGGACGGCGTGGGCAATATCTCGTCGTACATCACCGGGATCTTCGACAAGACCACCACAATCGATGACGTTTGGAAGAGCGCTTCCAACTTCCACAACCACGTGACCTCATGGTCGAGCACAAGAAACGCCGGGTACACCTCCCAGATCGATGCCAGCCTCGATAATCCCGCCGCGGACGGAGACGTCTACTACCGGTCGATGGTCTCGATCCCAAGCCTTTCTACGGATTCGGTTGTCAGCGGTACCGCGACCGTGACGTCGCCTCTTCCGCCCTTCGTCAGCCAGAGTGGCAAGTACAACCCGCTCAGCCCGACCCGAATCATCGACACACGAGCTGGTGCGGTCGGCCCTGTGGGCTCGATCACCGCGGGCGCTTCAACCTCCTACCAGGTCACGGGCAAGGGCAACGTACCCTCCGGCGCCGTCGCGATCACTGCAAACGTGACCGTCACGGGCCAGACCGCGGCCGGATGGCTGGCAATCGGTCCCACCGATGGGACACCCGATTCCTCGACGGTCAACTTCCCGGTCGGTGATACCAGGGCCAACGGCGTTACCGTCGCCCTGTCTCCAGCCGGAACGCTGAACGCCTATTTCGGCGCCAAGGCCGGCGCCAGAACCGACTTCATCATCGATGTCACGGGCTACTTCATCGGTAGCTCCGGCGACGGATACGTCCAATTCGGGCCGCACCGAATCCTGGACACACGGCCCGGACCGGGCAACTACGGCCTGACCGGCAAGTTCGTAGCCGGTACGCCCAGGAAGATCCAGGTCGCCGGCATCGCCGGCCTGCCGAGCTCTGGCGTCGTGGCTGTCACCGGCAACGTAACCGCGATCAGCCCCTCGGCCAAGGGCTACGTCTACCTGAGCCCGGCGTCGACAAGCTCTCCCAGCTCCTCGACGGTCAACTTCCCGGCGGGCGACATCCGAGCCAACAACGTGGTCGTGCCCGTGGCCGACGACGGAACGCTGGCAGCCGTATACATCTCCCCCACCGGCGGGGCGACCGTGGACCTCGTCCTCGACATAACCGGCTACTTCGTCGCCTCAGGTGGAGCCGTCTACCACACGCTGGCTCCCGCCCGAATCGTCGACTCTCGACAGGCCAGGGGTGTGGACGGTGGCTTCACGGCCAACTCCGCCAAGACGCTTACGGTCTGGGGAACCTGGGGCGTCCCGGCCAACGCGGTCGCACTGGCGGCGAACCTCACCGTCACGGGGCAAACAGCCGGCGGCTTCGCGGCAATGGGCCCCGCCATCTCTGCCTCCACCCAATTCTCCAACCTCAACTTCCCCGTCGCCGATAATCGTGCCAACGGCGCCACCGTCCCGCTCTCGACCAGCGGCCAGCTATCGCTTATTTACGTGGCCCGAAGCGGGGCGACAACGCATCTGATCGTCGACATCGCCGGCTACTATGCCAACCCAGCCGGTTGATCGCGGCGTCCGAGAAGCGCCCGGCGCCACGTTCAACTGACCCGAAACGTCGTCTAGATGCTCCCTGAATAGCCACAGACCTCTCTGGACCGCTACCATTGGGCGGGCAGAGAACTACCCGCGCCTCGGACGTCGGGGCCAAGACGTAGTCGCGCCCCGGGGGCCTGCGCTCCCGGGCGCGTGCGAAAAGACACGTAGTCGCCTCAGGTGACTGCCGTCGATGAGGTGCAGAAATGCTGATCGCACGGCCGCCCGCCCTTTCACATGGTCGCCGACGTCACTCGTTTGGAAACCCCGCGCTTCGGATCGGCATGGCTTTCGCGATCGGCCTGGCAGCTCTGGCCAGCGGGTCCCCGTACGCCACAGCCGCGCCCGGGGCCGGCCAGAATGTCGGCGACGGCTTCGGCGACGCTCCGACGATCCAGTACCAGCAGGCCAAGGAACATGCGGCCGACGGAACGACGTTCGTCCCGGGCGACGCAGTGACGGTCCCCTACAAGCCTCGTCCCGGTGACACCGACAGGATCGATGGCCGCGCCCCGATTACGCTTCCGGCAGGGCGGTCGAGCGGTCGGGCCATGGCGCGCAGCCCGCAAGGCTCGATCCGCGCCGTTCCGGATGCCACCGCCGCCTCATACGAACTCGGCGGAACTGCCGGCGGTGCCGCCACGTTCGCGCTCGCTCAGGCGACTCCCGCCACGGCCAACGTTCTCCGGCGCGAGGTCTATGGGTACCTGCCCTACTGGGAGTCCGAAGCCGCATCGTCGCTCAATTACGACGTGCTCTCGACCGTGGCCTACTTCGGCCTTGACGCCGACACCGCCGGCAATCTGGTCAAGTCCGGCTCGGGCTGGTCGGGCTGGACGAGTTCGTGGATGACCAACGTGATCAACACTGCCCATGCCCACGGCACACGCGTCGCTCTTTCCGTGGAGTCGTTCGCCTGGACGAGCGGTGGGATAGCAGCGCAGACGGCTCTGCTCTCGAGCCCCGCAGCCCAGGCAAACCTGGTCGCACAGATCGTCGGCGCGGTTACCGACCGGGGCGCCGATGGGGTTTCCCTCGACTTCGAGCCCATCGCATCGGGCCAGAAGGACAACTTCGTGGCCTTCGTGAGAGCATTGCGCGCCGCTCTCGATGCCTCTCATCCAGGCTATGAGATCGTGTTCGCCGCCACCGGCTACATCTCCAACTACGACATCGTCAATCTGCTCGGGCCCGGGGCCGCCGATGCCGTCTTCATCATGGGTTACGACTTCCGAACCGGACTCGCGCCTACGGCCGGATCCACCTCGCCGCTCACGAGCCCGACGGTCTACGACCTGACGAACGCCGTCAACGCGTACAAGGCCAAGGTGCCGGCTTCGAGCATCATCCTGGGTCTGCCGTGGTATGGGATCGCGTTCTCTACGCCGTCCAACGCTCCAAACGCGTACAACCAAAGCGGCGACGCATGTCCGGGTGGCACCTTCCTGGCCGCCACGTCGGTCACTTACAGCTCGGCGGCGGCGCTGGCCGCAACAAACGGTCACTTCTACGACTCCACTGAACAGTCGGCCTGGACTGCCTACCAGCTTGGCGACGGGGCGTGCCAGACGTGGCGTGAGCTGTACTTCGACGACGCTCAGTCGCTCGCGGCCAAGTACGACATGATCAACAACCAGAACTTGCGAGGGGCGGGCATCTGGGCGCTCGGCTACGACAGCGATACCAACGATCTCACCAACGGGCTGGCTCCCAAGTTCCTGATCGGCATCGCCGACCTGACCGTGGGTTTGCCCGGCATGGCACCCTCCGGCACGGGGTTCGACCGAGGCCGTGTCTTCTCCCCCGACGGCGACGGGATACACGACACGATGCCGTTGCGCTGGACCAACGACGTTACCTTCGACGACGTGACGGTCTATGTGTACCGTGATGACGGCCTCACTCTCGCCGGTTCAATCGATCTTGGCCCGCAGCCTCTCGGTTCCCAGTCGCTCGACTGGAACGGCAAGGTGGATGGCAGCGGGGCTCCGCTGGCCGACGCCAAATACATACTGCAGGTCCGTGGCACGGACGGCTCTGCCGTCTATTACGCCCCATTTCCCGCACCGTTCACCACCGTCCAGTCGGCTGCGAGCAACGTCATCATCGACACGACGCCGACCGGCACTTACTACCCGATATCGCCCGTTCGAATCCTCGACTCGCGCATCGGACTGGGCCTCTCGGGAAGCTTCGTCTCGGGCCAGCCAAGATCCTTTGGCGTGGCCGGAGGGCATGGCGTACCGGCCAACGCGATCGCCGTGACGGGCAATCTCACCGTCACGGGGGCCACCGTGCAAGGTTGGGTCCGGCTCGGCTCTTCGACTTCCGGAACCAACTCGACGATCAACTTCAATGCCGGCGACAGCCGTGCCAACGGCGTCATCCTCGGTCTCGCCGCCGACGGCGGCATGGGCGCCATGTACCAGTCGTCGACCGGCAAGGGGACCGTCCATGTCATCTTCGACCTGACCGGCTACTTCGTACGCGATGCCAACGGCGCCACTTTCGTCCCGGTCAACCCGACCCGTGTGGTGGACACGCGGATCAAGCAGGGCATCGGCGGGCCACTGGTCGCCAACCGCGCTTATGGCTTCCAGGTCGCTGGTCTCGCCGGAGTGCCGGCCAATGCGACCGCGGTGACCGGCAACGCGACCGTGGCGGGGATGACCGGCGCCGGCTATATCTCCGTTGTGCCGAGCTTCACTCCGGGCGCCGTCCCGGGTACGTCGACCGTCAACTTCCCACTGAGTGACATCCGGGCGAACAACCTGGTGGTGCCGCTGGCTTCGGGACAGCTGCAGGTCTCGTACGTGGGCAAGACTTCGACCTCCGTCCAGTTCATCTTCGACGTGACCGGATACTTCGTTCCGGGGCTCTCGGGAGCGACCTTCGTCCCCGTCGCGCCGGGTCGCCTCGTGGATAGCAGGACCGGGCTCGGCTTTACCGGCCCACTCGGGACGGGCTCCGCGGCCAAGGTCGCCGTGAGCGGACTCGTCTCGGTCGATCCCGTCTCGGTCGCCGTCGTGGGTAACCTCACGGTCACCGGCCAGACCTCCGGTGGCTGGCTGGCGGCAGCTCCGGCACAGACCACGAGCACCTCGACGCTGAACTTCCCCGCGGGCGACGTTCGGGCCAACGGGTTCGTGAGCGTCTTTGGGGCCAACGGATCGCTGACGGTCACCTACGGCGGCGGCACCAAGGGAGCGAAGACGCAGTTCGTGGTTGACGTCATGGGCTACTACCGCTGATCGAGCCGGCGGAGCTCGTTCGGCGCGAGCCCCGGGTCGGGCAGCCCGCCCTGCCCGACGCATCGCCTACACTCTCAGGCATGCTTCCCTCGCCTGCGGTCGCGCGACCGGCCCGTCAAGACGTGCGCGTGGTCATCGACCTTCGCCCGCTCCAGGACGCCGAGCGGTCGCCGCTGACGGCCGCGTATCTGAGTAATCTGCTGCGTGCCTTCGCAGCGACTCCGGTCGATGGTGAGACCTTCGTGGCCATTCTCTCGCTGGGGCTGCCCGACCCCACCGAATCCGTTCCCGGCCTGCCGGTCGTGGCTCGACGTTGGTTGCCGCCCACCAAACGGCTCGGAGCGGGAGCCATGACACTCGATCCCTTCGTCCTCCGGGGCGCCACTATCCGAGCGTCGGGCGGTTCCGATGCTGCCGTCTACCACGTCG
>CAZRUC010000039.1:0-11958 GCA_964603175.1 uncultured Anaerolineaceae bacterium | reverse complement strand
TTGAGCCACCAGGCGGGCTCGGCATCGGCCCAGCCGTTCATGGCCATGGTGACCAGATCGGGCCCGTCCTCGAAGAAGCCGAGGATGGCCTTTCGCTCCTCGCCCGTGCGGCGCCCGACCGTCCGCAGGCACATCATGCCCCAGCGGTCGGCCCTCGCGGTGCGGAGCCCGAGCCGGCCGCCCGTGACTGAATAGATGGCACGCTGCACCGCCCAGAACAGGCGGACGACCCAGCGCGGCGGCAGAAACGGCGCCTTGGTCGATGCTTCCGTAGGCATGGTGGGCTCCTTCTCGGTGCGAGGGTGGTTGTGGCGTCCGGCGGAGGCTGGGGCCGGCGGTCGGCCGGTCAGACCTGTTCGTCCGGGTACTGGAAGACCTCGTCGAGGCGAATATGGAAGACCTGGGCGATCTGGAAGGCCATCTCGAGCGAGGGCGAGTATTTGCCCTGCTCGATGGCGATGACCGTCTGGCGGGTTACGCCGACTCGATCGGCCAGGTCTGCCTGCGTCATCTCGCCGTTGGCGAAGCGGAGCGCCCGGATCGAGTTGGTGACGTGCGTGGGCTTTACCATTTCTGGAACGGCCCGTGATAGGCCGCGATCTTGGTGACCGACGCGCCCAGCGAGCCGAGGATGCCGGCGAAGTAGATCGCGCTGCCGATCCAGAACCGGTCCGCCGCGACCATGGTCAGCACGAGTGCCACGCAAGCGCCGGCGATGATCAGGTAGTTGCCGACTCGCTCACCGAACGCGTTGATCTCCTTGTCGCGCTGATCCGACTTGTCGGCCTCCTTGGGGTTGGTGGCGGCGGCGATGACGTTGCCGACGACGTTCAGGACAACGAAGCCGACGATCGAATAGATCATGGGCTGGACCCACTCGATCTCCGCGACCGACTTCCCCAGCGCCTGGGTAAGCGTCCACGTCCCGTATATGGCCAATGTAGCCACGGCCACCACCACGACGACCCAGTTGCTCTTCTCCAGGAATGCCATCTGCCTCTCCCCTGTCAAAGATTGCTGACATTGTCAAGGTAAAGCAGAGCCGACACGATGTCAAGTATTCTGTACACTGGGTCGACCGGGTCCGATGAGGTCTCGGGCCGGAACCCGGAGACGGACGTGTTCGGACGCGTGAGAACAAACAGGAGGCCGGCGCCCGGGCGCGATCGGCCAGGCCGCCCGGTCCTTGCGCCACCTGCTCCGGTTGGCACTCGCCTCGACTTCGGCGACCGGGGTTTTCATCCTCTCGACCGACGCCCGATCCAGCCTAGATTGGGCGAGAAGCAGCGGCCGAGGCGTCTCTCTTAATTCGGGCCGCGTTGTTGGCAGCGGGAGTCCTGGGAAATGTCCGACACGAACCAGGCCGAGCCAGAGGCGGAACCCGCGCCAACTGTGGCAGCGGAGGCGGAACCCGCGCCAACTGCGGCAGCGCCGCCAACTCCGACCGTCAACGCCTACGAACAGACGCCGCAGATGATCGTCGCCCCGCGGCAGGGGCCGGGCTTACTCGCCAGGGCAGTCTGGTTCATCTTCGTCGGGTGGTGGCTCACGGCAATCATGATCGTAGTCGCCTATGCGTTGGCGCTGTCGATCCTGGGATTGCCGTTCGCCTTCTATCTGTTCAACCGGATCCCGGCGTTCCTTACCCTCCGTGGGCGTAGCAAGACGTATCAGGTCGAGACCACCGCCGACGGGTCGAGATACCTGACCTCCACGAACTCCGAGCAGCTTCCAATTTGGCTCCGGGCCATCTGGTTCATCCTCGTCGGCTTCTGGCTGGGTGCCATCTGGATGGCTGTTGCCTACGTGCTATCCGTGCTGATCGTGACGTTGCCGTTCGGGCTCGCGATGTTCAATCGGGTAGGCGCGGTCATGACCCTGATGCGCTACTAGAGCCGCGCCCCATCGACTGGCGTGAGCAGTCCGAATCCACCTCCAGATCTTCGATCACAGAAGAGGAGCCCCGATGAAATTCGTAATCCTTCGCAACCAAGCCGGCAAGTATTGGTGGAGGGCCGTGGGCAACAACAACGAGATCATGGCTGCCTCTCAGATGATGGAGCGGAAGCAGTCGTGCCTTGACGCGATCGCCACCGTGCAGCGCGAGGCCGCAAAAGCGGAGACGGTGGACAAGACCGACCAGCCCAGCGAGTGACGCCGAGCCCGAAACCCTTCCGCTCTGGCGGACCCCATGCGCTATTCCGGACCGCCCAACGTAGGCATAAGGATGCTGGCGTGCCCGAAAGGGATGCCTGCAGATGGATCTTCGTACTCGACCTGGGTCGAGCCGCCCATACTCCGCCGACCGGGAGGAGGCGGGGAGCGATATCTCCCAGCAGCGCGGCGTCCCCATAACGGTCGCTTCGACCGTCGCGCAGGGCCAACAGCGAGACCGGCCGCCCCGGCGGGCCACAAGCCCAGAAACGGATCGCCATGGCGTCATCGCACACGGCGGCAAAGCTGCGACGAGATGCCGGCGAGTCGATCGAGGACGTCAGTGCGTTCCTGGACCACTCTTCGCTCGCCGTCACGACGGTCTACCTGCGGCGACTCGAAGGCCAGGAGGATCGAGCCTGGCGCGAGGTCGCCGAGGCAATCGGGTCTAGCGGTCCGGGAGTGAACGAGGTGAGCCCCGCCACCTGGGGGCGATGGCGGGGCTCGAAGGTGACGGGTCGCTCCTGGGGTGAGGAGCGGGGTCTTGCCGACAGTCTATGTGCCCCGAGGTGGCGAATACATCCGCCACCTTGCCGATTTCTGGCCGAGATCCTTCCGGCTACATCCGCTACGCTCTCGGGCGCGTCGCGTCCAGGTCTGGCCCGCGAAAGGCGGCGCGGAGACAGAAGGAGCCAACGTTGATCATCTCGCGAGCATGGTCGTCCGCTTATCGGGGCGCACACGTCGGCGTACTTGCGATGGCCGGCGTCCGCAATCCGGAGAACGACCCGGGGCTAGAGGTGTTCCTCGACGAGATCGCCGCTCGGCTGCGGGCCCGGTGGGCCGCTTGCTCGCGAGCCGACCTGCTCGCAGTGCCGGAGCTTGCGGCCTACGGCACCTACTACCGTCGCTTCGAGAAGACCTACCACGTGCTCCTCCAACTCGAGTCGGTCGCCCTGAAAGGCAAGCCACTCCGAGCTCGGGGAACGCTCGTTGCTGCGATGTTCGCGACCGAGCTCGAGACCGGGCTCCTGACCGCGGGTCACGATGCCACGCAACTGACCGGCGAGCTGACGATTGACCTGGTCGTGACCGGCGACCGATACGTTGGCATCCGCGGCCGCGAGATCGAAGGTGCTGCAGGCGATATGTGCATCCGCGACGCCACGGGCATCATCTCGAGCATCGTGTACGGACCTGACGATCGGACGCGTCTCGGTGAGTCGACACACAACGCCCTGTTCACCACTTACGCCCCGTCCGGGATCGGTTCAGATGCGGTCACCCAACACCTTGAGGCTTTGGCCGCCAACGTTCGTGTGGTCGCCCCGGACTCCGTAATCGAGTCGCTGGAGGTGGTCCCGAGACCCTGAGGCCTGGTCCGAGGCCGGAAGCCGGAGATGAGCCGCAGATAAGCGCGCTGGTTCTGGAAAACCGTGATGGGCCCGCTAATCAACTCCATGAAGGGAGCGGACCTCGTCCCGACCTCGTGCCACTCGAGCTCAGGCCTCCTGCTCGCCGGCGCGAGCCACGTCGCCTACCGGGGGCAGCGGATCGGAGCAGTTCTTGAAGACGTACTCGAAGCTGTCGGCAAGGAGCGAATACGGGTCCCTGAGTTCGTGGTCGACGCCATCGCCGGAGTCGCGGCGGTATTCGGTGACAGGCATCTTGCCGCCTAGAACCAGGCCGCTCAGGTATTCATTGGTGTTCGTCGCGTTGCCGTAGTGATACTGCTCAACCATGACGGCGTCGTCGGTCAAGACCATGAAGCACTCCGGGCCGGAGTTGAACATCTTCACCTGGAAGCGTGCGGACTTGGGGAGGCCGGGGAGTCGCTCGATCTCGCGAATGCTTTCGGTCGTGTCGCGGAAAAGGCGCTCTTGGTCCCGCTCGCCGTCCGTGAAGGCGTGTAGGTCCGCCTTCGGATGGGAGATCTTGTACTCCTTGAAGGAGCGCAGCCTTGCCTGGTCGCCGATCGGGTTGATTATCAGAATCCGGACGTCCGCCCCGCGTTCGTGCGCCTTCGCGATCTGCTCGAGGATGTCCTGGCAGTTGTTGCTCGGGTTGAAGAACGACTTGAGCGAGATGCCCTTGATCCAGAGCCGACGCTGCGTGGTGCTCATCAGCTGGCAGATCCGACGTCGGCTCTGGGCCTGGTCGTAGAACATGTTCTCTATGTGGGCGCCGCGTAGAGCCGTTGCGGTTCCCAGCGATGTTTCTTGCGTGAGGCTAGTCAGGCTGATCGACGCGTGATTCCAGATCCAATCGAAGTGGTCGCCAAGCTCCCGATGCATGCCGACCGGATCGGCGGGATTGATGTACTTGATGATCGGAATCGATCCCGTGGTATGCCGTCGGCGAAACTGGTACGGCTGAACGAATGCGGCGTACGGTGTCCACGCGAGGAACGAGATGGGCGAAGTCCGATATGCCTTCGCCTCGAACGTGACGACTCGGCCTGCGCCATCCGTCGGGGTTCTCGCCGCCTCTCGCTCCAGGCGGATCAGGTCGGAGATCGTCTGCCTGAGGTCCGTGCGCAACGTCGAGATGCCGTCATCGGTAGACTCGGCCATCTCCCGCAGATACGCGCCCTCGGACTCGGGGTCGATGACGAGGGCTTGGATGTCGAGCCGCTGGTCAGGCGCCAGCGCAGTGTTCTCTCGAATGTTCCTGCGCAACTTGGCCCAAGTCCGGTTGAACAGCTGGCCGTCGCGGACGAAGTCGTTGAGCGAGATGCCGATGAGTTTCACGGACGTGACGCCGTCGGCCAGGAGTGTCTGGTCGATGTCGTCCGCGGCTTTGTCGTCTCGGCAGCTGTAGAAGCGGTTCACGCCCGCCTTCTGAAGCTGGTCGAATGAGAATGCCGTGTCCGCGATCCTTGCGGTCTCTGTCGAGACCTCGTCCTTGATCCGCGCGAGTTCAGCGGCAACCAGGGTCTTGAACGCCTGTTCGCGGGTTTGCTCCTCGCGCTTTGCAGTCTCCTGAATACCTGCCTCGACTCGTTCCCGCTCGTCCCTTACTCGATCAGATTGGCGGCGAACCCAGTAGTTGAGGGTGACGGAGACTAGCGCGGTGACAAGGGCAGCCTTCCCGAACTCCTGAAGGATGTAGTAGGGGAGTTCGCTGGCCCTACCGAAGCTGAGCCAGACTAGCCCCAAACCTGAGGCGGCGACGATTGCTAGGAGGCCGATCGACCGGAGAACCTCGTAGCGAGCGAAGATGCTCAGGTTACGCCCTGTCATGGTCTCGTCGGCTTCAGAATCCATTTCATCCCCCTTGTGATGCTCCCACGGCACAGCCAATGGCGCCGAAACACCAGGGGGAATCAAAGGGGAGCACCTACGGTTCCCCCAGTCCTCTTGCGCGGCCGACGCTCGCCGTTACCGGCGCGGTCCACCGAGAGGAATCGTAGCGTGCGTGTCGAGAGATGGGCATAGGGCACAGGACGATCTGATCCGAAACGCGCCGCAAGACTGTGCCGTCCGCCCCGGCGATGATCCGCCACCGTCAGCGGTGATCTGGCCGGACCACCATTCCGCTACATCAAGGCGAACGCCGATAGGGTCAGTCCGGTCTAGGACCGACGTGCTAACTCTCGAGGATCGAGAGATGGTGTGGCGCGCCCGGAGGGATTCGAACCCCCGACCATCTGATCCGAAGTCCACTTCCCGCCCCAGAGCCGCGGAAGGTCAATTCGTGCGTGGAATGAACCTCGTGGCGACGCCGATTTTGTCGATTCCGGGGTGAGTCTGGATCCCGCCCCGGAGAGAGTCTTGGTCCCGCTGCGTGAACCTGAAAGAGTCCGATGCCCTCATCGGAATCGAATTCCTCCAAATGCCCACGACGAGAGACCTGATTGTAGCCTCGGCTTTGCTCGGGGAGTCAGGTCGAGAGGAGAACCTCGGGGCGCCTCGATGCGCACGCCCATCCGACTCGCCGACCGCGCTCGTTGCTGGCTACGGCAAGATCTCGAAGCTGCCGCCGTCGACCGCCCGAACCACGCCGAAGTGCCTGCGATCGAGGGGTTACGACGGTCCGTGTCTGATAGCGTGCGGCAAGGATGACGATCGACGCCTCGGCAAGCCCGATCGACTGATCTGCGGAGCGCCCGACGATCGCGTGCGCCTGGCCCAGGTCCTCGGTGCCGAAGGCGGCCAGATCCCAGGCGCCGCTAGCCAGTTCGCGCAGCACTGCCAGCTCGGCCGAACGCCGAGGCGCGACGCCACCAGGTGGTCGAGCTCTGCTACGACATATGGCGAGACGACCAAGGCTCGGTCGTGGCGTCCAGGACGATCGCGACCGCCGCATGATCCGGCTCGTCGGTATCGAAGAACGCAAGGAGCGCGCTCGTATCGACGATCACCGCCCGCCAAACCCGGGCAGGTGGTCGTCCGCTTCGCGGGCGATCGGGGCACCATCCCGGTCGACCGCCGGCTCATCCAGCGCCGCGCGAACAGCATCCAAGAGGGCTGGCACGCTGAATGGCTTGGGCAGGAAGCCCGCCTCAGCGGGGAGGGTAGGTCCACCGACGCCGCCGGCAAGATAGCCCGAAATGAAGAGCGTCCGCGGCGGTCGAGCGGTGCCCGCCAGCTCGGCCGCAAAGGCCACGCCCGACATCCCGGGCATCGTCACATCGGACAGGAGCAGGTCCACCGTGCCCTCGTTGGCTGCCCACAGCCCTCGCGCTTCGGCGGCGTTGGCCGCCGCAAGAACGCGGTAGCCCCGTTTGGTCAGCACTCGCTCGGCCAGTTTGCGGATCGCCTGTTCGTCCTCTACCAGGAGCACCTTCTCGGTGCCGAGGGCGCGCGGCTCGACCGCGACCGGCGGGGCTTCGTCGGGGTCTGCCGAGCAGGGGAAGGTGAGCCAGAACCGCGTACCGTGGCCGGGCTCAGACTCGACCACGATTTCGCCGGACGCGTTGCGGACGATGCCGTATACGATCGACAGACCGAGCCCGGTTCCCTGGCCGGTCTGCTTGGTGGTAAAGAAAGGCTCAAAGATCCGGTCTCGAAGGTCCGCCGGGATCCCCACGCCCGCGTCGCTGACTAACACGTAGGTCAGCGCTGGGACCACGCTCGGCTGCAAAGCAGATGGGCTGGAGAGAATCCCCGGCGCCGCCGGTTGCCGACCCGTCTCGATCGTCAGGGCGCCGCCGCCGGGCATCGCATCCCGGCCGTTTACGCACAGGTTCACAATTGCCTGCTCGAGTTGCGTCGGGTCGATCAGGATCCTGCCGGCCTCCTCCCGCAGAACGGTCGACAGCTGGATCGTCGGTCCGAGCAGATGCGTGATCATGGGGATCGCCTGGCCGATACACGCGTTGACGTCCACGACCCGGGCGTTGTCCCGGGTCGGCTGGCTGAAAGTGAGCATCTGGCGCGTCAGCCCGGACGCGCGGTCGGCAGCCCGAACGATCTCGTTGACGTCGGCCGTCAACTCGGCATTGCCGGGATCGGCGGCGCCGGCCAGTTCCGCATAGCCGTGGATGGCTTGGAGCAGGTTGTTGAAGTCGTGGGCGATGGCCCCGGCCAGCTGGCCGAGCGTCTCCATCTTCTGAGCCTGGCGGAGCTGACCGGCGCGGACTTGGAGTTCCTGGATGAGCAGGGTGACCTTCAGGGCGCCGCTGATCTGTCTGCGCAAGGCATCATAGATGGATCCGCCTGTGGGCCCCATCTCAAAGATCGCGTAGCCGAATGGATCGTCCTTGAAGAAGAGCGGCTGAACAACCATGGCATAGTTACGATCCATTGGCAGCAGCCCATCTGGCACGAACGTCCCATCGATCGCGGCATCGCGGAGTCCCTCGAGGGTTTCCGGGTCTCGCTCCGGATCGTAGGCGAAGGCCACGTGCGCGCCGGCCGACGAGATTTCGTCCTGCACAACCAGATAGGCGCTCGGGACGCCGAGTCTCGGCAGGCCCTCACGGAGGGCCTGGCCGAGCGACTCGATATCGAATGCCGCGCTCAGCATCTCGGCGGTGTCGGAGAGCGCCAGTGCGCGGCGCTCGATCATCAGACGATCCTGGGCCCGGGTGTCCTCGACGGCCTCGCCGATCAGGACTCGCGCCTCCTCCAGAAGATCCTCGGCCTTTGAAAGCAGGTTTGGATGCGAAGCCAGGCAGGGTATCAGTTCGCGGCGCAAGGCAGACAGCGCCGGCTCCCATGGGTTGCCCGTCGCGTCGGACCGTCTGGTCTCCTTCAGGAGGGAGTTGACCCGTGCGGCAAAGCCGCCGTGAGCGCCCAGCAGCTCGGCGACGAGGGCGTCGAATAAGACCCCCTCCCACCCCTCCGGGGTCCCGTCCAAGAGGCCGCTAGCGGGCTCCTGCATCGCCTCTAGGATCCGGGAGCGGCGGAGCCGCAGAGCATCGCCGACTGTGAGATCGGTTCTTGGGCGGGTCGGCGTTGGCGCGTGGCTACCCAGCACCGAGACGCGCCGTCCGTCCGAATAACAGCCACAGCTGCGCCGGATGACGAGCTCTGCAGGCAGAAAGAGGACGTCATCCACGTGTTCGCCGCGAAGACGCCGGAGGAGGGCGTCGACTGCAAGCCTGCCCTGCTGCCGGAGTGGCTGGCGGATCGTGGTTAGGGGCGGAGCGAACCGACGGGCCTCAGTGACGTCGTCGAATCCGATGATGGCTACGTCCCGTGGCACCCGGATGTCGCGCACTCGCAGGGCGTCGATCACCCCGAACGCCATATAGTCGTTGGCGACGACGATCGCATCGAAGGTTGCACCTCGCTCGTCGAACAGGACGCGCACGGCATCTACCCCGCTTTCGTACGTGAAGTCGCCGGTGGAGAGGTACGTATCGGGTGACGGCAGCCCATGGGCGGTGAGTGCCTCGCGGTACGCTCGGAGCCGCACACATGCGTCGGGATTGCTCTGCGGGCCGCCAAGGAACGCGATTCGACGGTAGCCGTGGTTCTCCACCAGGTGCCGGATCCCCTCTCGCAGGGCCTGCTCGCCGTCGATCAGGATGCTGGTCATTCCCGCGGCCTGCTCAGCGATGCTGCTCATAGGCAGCAGCCGATTGCGCTCGCCATGGCGAGCGAGGTCTCCGAGGCCCAGACTGTTCCCGAGGCGTCCCGCCAAGACCACGAGCGCGTCGATGCCCTCCGAACGGACGAGATCGTAGACGACTTCGCTTTGCCCAGCGAAGCGGAACGCCTGATGCGGCTCAGCGCCGACGAAGCAGACGAGATCGATCCCGGATTCCCGTGCGGTCTCTACCACACCCCCCAGGATGGTGCTGTGGTACTCGTCTTCGAGCCAGTCCACCAGAACGCCGAACCTCGGGGCGCGAGTCAACGGCTGCGGCATACGCAGCGCCGTCACCTCCGCCCTCTCGTGCGGACTTTGCCCGACGACGTTCCAAGTGAGCGAGCTCTTGTTTTCAACCTGTGTCCTTCAGCAATCGGTCCCTTTTCCCGGCGGGTCGTCCGGCGCGGCAGGGCCGGAGTGTAGCCCGACCCGAATCTCGAGACGCCCAATTATCCGAGGAGTCGGCCGGTCACCTGCGTCCATGAAGCGATCGGATGCCGGCTCGTATCCCGCGGTCGCCGGACTAATAAGACTTCGGCGCAACCTGAGACAGCCGGCCGAGCTCGGAATCAACATGCCCCGGGCCACGCCCTCGCGCGATTGGGACCCTCAGGACGCTGCCCGTCGCAACCGGTCCAGAAGAGCCCAACGAAGCCTGGTGCGGCCTAGGCGATCCCATTGCACATGGCTCATGCTCATGACTGCGTCCATTGGTAGGTATCTATGTAAGTGTCAAAGTGGATATTGTCGGGCTCCTCAACAGGCCTGGAGTCGGGCGGCGAATGTGGGGTCGCGCTGTAGATATCGTCAGGGAGCGACCTCGCCCCAGGACGACGGGACCACGCGACTGCTGTTCCGGACGATGAGCTCGGGCATCAGTAGGGTCATCGCGGGTACCGCTTCCTGAGGGGATCGTGGCAGCCGCGCCTTCCGGATCAGCCGGTCGATCTCCTGGACGGCCAGGGCGCCGGCGTCACCGAGCGGCTGGTAGACCGTCGTCAGAGCCGGCCAGAAATGGGAGGCCTCGGCCGTATTGTCGACGCCGACGACAGACAATTCCTCGGGCACGCGCCGGCCCAACTGATGGGCCGCCTGGAGGACGCCAAGGGCCATCTGGTCGTTGCTGGCGAAGATGGCGTCGATTTCCGGGCACTGCTCAAGGAGGCGATACAGACCCTGTTCGCCGCTCGTGGCGGTCCAGTCGCCCTCGAAGATGAGCCTGTCGGTAGCTGCGAGCCCGTGCGTTTCAAGCGTCTGACGCCAGCCTCGCAGACGCTGCTGCGCCTCCCACCAGGTCAACAGGCCGGTGATAATCCCGACATTCCGGGCGGCGCCCCCAAGGAGGTGCTCTGTGGCGAGACGCCCGATCTCAGTGTTGTCGATCCCGATCGAAGGCAGGTACGGCCGGCCGGCCATCCCGCCAACCAGCATGACCGGGACGGGCAGCTCCGAGCCCTTGGTCTGCGACCAGACCCGATTGTCGCCGATGTCGGGGATGGCCCAGATGATGCCGTCTACCTGGCGGGCGCGAAGGGCCTGCAACACGTGGTCCACATCGTCGGTCTCGGGCTCCAGGATCAGATTCAGCGTGATCCCGTAGCCCATCTCGGCTGCCCGCCGCTCGATCGCCGTCACTACTCGCGAGGGTCCGAAATACTCGAGTCCGTAGGCGACGACTCCCAAGACGTGGCTGCGACCCTGGGTGAGGCTGCGGGCGAGCATGTTGGGCGCATACCCGGTCTTCTTGATGACCTCCTTGATGCGCTCCAGCGTTTCCGGGGCGACGTCCGGCCGATTGTTGAGAACGCGCGACACGGTCTGGGTCGAGACGCCGGCCGCGGCGGCTACGTCCCGGATTGTCAAGCGCTTCCTCTGGGCCATTAGTCTGATCGTCCCCAATCATCGAGAGCCGGTCTACTGATCTTCTCGCATCCGTCGGCGCGGTAGGCGCAGGAGCCAAGCAAGAGACCAAAGAGCGCCAGCAGTACGAAGCGTCTGCGTGCCATTTCAGCCGCCCGCGAGAGGTTGACGGGCCACGAGCGACAAAAGCGTGCGCCATCTGTTCAGGATTACCCCCCGTGAGCCGCTCGGTACAAGGGCCAACTGTCCACTTTCGACGCGGGCTTCCGCAGCCGGGCTGTCCGCACCCAGAGAGGTTGGTCGCCTGGCAGGGCCCCTCGCGTAGGCCAAGGGGTTCAAGGCGGTCCTGAATCAGGGCGACCGCTCATGCGCCAGTCAAGGCGGGCTTAGCCTCCTGTGTTGGGACGCGGAATGCCGACCCTATGGCTGCGTAGGACCCTTGGCGGCGAAGCTGCTGCTGTGGGTGGCTTGCGCCCTGACGTAGGTAGGAGCCACTCCCCAACCCTAGAGACTGCATGCCTCGGGCTTGGCTTGTTTCAAGCCCACACTTGACCTGCCCGAGCCGGCGGAATCGCCCCGCCCGGCTTTCCTTCAGCGATTCGAACAGGCGCTACTCCAACCGGCGTTGTAGCACAGTGTGGATGGCCACCGCGCCGAGGATGATGGCGCCGTAGATGGCCTGGGTGTAGTAGTCGGTCAGTCCGACGGCCACGATCCCGGCCTGGATTCCCCCAATCATGAAGGCGCCCAGGAAGGTCCCATAGACTGTCCCTCGGCCACCGAAGACGGAAGTCCCACCGATGAACACGGCCGCCAGGGTCATCAGCTGGTAGGAAGAACCAAGGTTCGGGTAGTAGTTGTTAAGTGAGAAGGCGTTCATCAACGCCGCCAGGGACGACGCCA
>CAZRUC010000038.1:0-11999 GCA_964603175.1 uncultured Anaerolineaceae bacterium | reverse complement strand
CGGGGCGCCACTATCCGAGCGTCGGGCGGTTCCGATGCTGCCGTCTACCACGTCGCGGGGACCAGCTTGCCGTTCGGACCGGGCATGCCGGTCGTGGCCACGCTGCTCGACCTGGCGCCCTGGGAGCTGCCGCACGTGTACCAGGCCAGCCCTGCAGCGCGCTTTGGGGAGAGGCTCCGAGCTCGGATGCTGCGAGACGCCGCCAATGTGATCGTCGGCACTACCGTCGTTGCCCGGACCGCGGCTCGCGCGCTTCACCTGCGGCCCGACCGCATCCGAGTGATACCGCTCGCCGCCGACCCGAATCTGTCGATCTGCGAGGACCCCGAAGCGCTCGCGGCCTCGTTCTCGCGCGAAGTCCAGCGTTTGGAGCTCCCGGATCGTTACTTCGTCACATTGGGCAGATACGACGCCAGAGCCGATATGCCGACTCTGCTCGACGCACTCGCACTGCTGAGCCGGAAGACGAGATCGGCGGCGCTACCGGCGGATTGTCTCTGGCCACCGGCCGTCGCCCTCGCCGGAGCAAGCGCAGACGACCGGGCGGCGCTGGCACGAGCGGCTGCACGGCGCGGTCTGGAGGGGCGCCTCGTATATCTGCCGCCGCTCCCCCCGGATCGTCTGGCGACCGTCATCGCCGGGGCACGTGGTGCGCTCCGGCCTTCGGTCAGCGACGCGTCCGGCTGGTCGGCGCTCGAGGCCATCGCCTGCGGGACGCCGGTGATCGCCAGTTCGGTCGGCGCGCTCCCCGAGGTCGTGGGCGCGGCCGGCGTACTCGTTGAGCCGAGAGATCCCGCACACCTGGCTCGAGCCCTCGAGGCGCTCTGGTGTGACGACGCACTAGACAAGCAACTCCGGGCAGCAGCCGTCACGGCGCAGGTCAAGCGGCCCACGTGGTCGGACGTTGCCGCCGAGACACGCGCGGTATACGCGGAAGCATCGCTCGCATCGCGCGCTCCGGCGCTGTAGTCTGGGGCGCGCAGTCGCGGCATCGGCTCGGATCGATCGATGCGAGTCCAACATTACGAGCCCAACATAGGGGATGAAGGATGACCGACCAGCCTGGCAGCGAATCCACCGTAGAGTCCACGGCTAAGCGCGCCGCGAGGCCGAGGCGCAAGATCGCGGACGATGTCGCCACGGCACCCGACCGGGTCGAACAGCCGGCTGTCGTCAACACCGCCGGGGCCGATGGGATCGAAGATGGCGGAGTGAGGATCGAAGCCACCACCGTCCGCGTCACCCAGGGCGGGGTCGGCGAGGTCGAGGCCGAGACCATCACGGTCCGCCAGGGCGGGATCGGCGCGGCCTCTGCAGAGGACATAAGCATCGAGTACGGCGGGATCGGCCAAGCCCAAGCCGACGACATAGCGGTTCGGATGGGCGCCATCGGCATCGCCCGCGGCGAACGCGTGTCCGTGGAGCTGGGCGGAGTCGGCCTGGCAGTGGGTGGCGACGTCTCGATCACTCAGGGCGCCGTCCGCGCGGTCGTGGCCCGCGATGTGCGGATCAAGCAGGGCCTCGCCTCGACGGTCATCGCCGGCAACGTCACGATGGAGAAGCGGAGCGCGGCGCTGATCGTGGTTGCGAGAACGGTAGAGGGCAACGTCCGAACGATGTTCGACTGGCGAGGCGCCCTGGCGCTGGGTGCCGGGCTCGGTGTCGCGATCGCCCTGCTGGGTCGCCACAAGAAGAGCTGACGGCGACCGCCCGTCGCCGGTCCCGGGGCCTCCGGTATACTCAGTGGCCGGCTGAGCGGCGTCCCGAGGACCCCTCGCCCATGGTTAACCGTCACAGGAGCGCCTCGTGATCGACCCCACTGCACGGGTCCACGCCTCTGCGGACCTGGAGACCGACGTTTCAGTCGGACCGGGTAGCAGCGTCTGGAACCATGCGGTGCTGCGGAACGGGGCCAGCGTCGGAGCCGAGTGCGTCATCGGCCGTGACGCCTTCATAGACGAAGGCGTTCGGGTGGGCGACCGGGTGAAGGTGCAGAACGGCGCTCTCGTATACCACGGCGTTACCGTGGGCAATGGCGTGTTCATAGGTCCGGGAGCGATCCTCACCAACGACCGCTACCCGCGCGCGATAACCGCATCGGGCGAGCCGGCCCGCGCCGAGGACTGGACCGTGAGCCCGATCGAGCTCGCGGACGGTTGCTCGATAGGCGCCGGCGCAATCGTCGTGGCGGGGGCCAGAATCGGTCGGTTCGCCACCGTCGGAGCCGGCGCGGTCGTCACTCGCGACGTCCCCGACTACGCTCTGGTTGTCGGCAACCCCGCCCACCGGATCGGTTGGGTCTGCGCCTGCGGTGCGAGGCTGGCCGACGAAACCGGGCTCGACGCCACCCCCGAGCCATCATCGGACGCGTCTCTCGGCTGCCCTCGGTGTGGTCGCGGATACGCCTACAACCCACAGGCCGGATCGCTCGACGAGCGCACCGACCCGCATCGAGGAGCCCCAGAATGATCCCTCCCGCGCGCCCCGACCTCGGCCCCGAGGAGACGGCCGCCGTCGCCGAAGTCCTCGCCAGCGGCATGATCGCCGGAGGTCGGAAGGTCGCCGAACTCGAGGCACGCTGGGCCGAGTTCTGCGGCGTAAGGCACGCCCTGGCGATGGCCAACGGCACCGTGGCCTTGATGTCGATCTTCGCCGGTCTGGGGCTGGGCCCGGCGACGAGGTGATCACGGTCTCGCATACCTTCAACGCGACGGTCAGCTCGATCCTGTACACCGGCGCCAGTCCGGTCTTCGTCGATATCGAGCCCGACACGTATCTCATGGACGCGGGCCGGATCGAAGCGGCCATAACGCCGCGAACCCAGGCCATCTGCCCGGTGAGCCTGTTCGGCGTGGTTGCCGACATGGACGCGATCCAGGCGATCGCCGACCGTCATGGAATCGTCGTCGTCGAGGACGCCTGCCAGGCCCACGGCGCCCAGTACCGCGGCCGCCGGGCCGGGAGCTTCGGCTATGCCGCGTTCAGCCTGTACGGCACCAAGAACATGACCACCGGCGAGGGCGGCTTCATCAACACCAACGACGACCGCCTGGCCGATTGGGTACGGCTCTACCGCAACCAGGGAATGCGGGAGCGCTACCACCACGAAATCCTGGGCTACAACTTCCGCATGACAGACATCGCCGCGGCGATCGGCCTCGTCCAGCTCGACAAGCTCGAACGCAACACAGCCCGCCGCCAGGCGATCGCCCAGCGCTACGACGAAGCGTTTGCCGATCTGCCCGTGAGCCTGCCGATCTGCCCGGCCGGCAGGACGCACGTCTACCACCAGTACACCCTGGGCGTAGGTGCCGCCCGCGATCAGATCGTGGCCGAGATGAGGGAAGCGGGCGTCATCTGCGGCATCTACTACCCGATCCCCTGCCACAAGGCGCCCTACGTCATGGAGCTCGGAATCGAAGCGAACCTGCCCGTCACCGACGCCGCCGCCGCCGGCAGCATCTCACTGCCGATGTACCCCGGCTTGACCGCGGTCGAGCAGGACGAGGTCATCGCAGCCTTCCGGGCTACGGTGCTCAGGCATGCTCCGGCCGTCAGCGGCGGTCGGGCGTGAGTGCGCGCCTGAGGCTCGGCCTCGCGGGGCTGGGCTCCATGGGCCGCAACCACTTGCGCAACATCTCCAACCACTCTGAGACGACGCTCGTCGCCGTCGCGGACCCGGAGCCCTCCGCGCTCGAAGCGGCGGTCGCGCAAACCCAGGCTCAGGGCTTCGCCGATCCGCTCGAGATGATCGCGAAAGCGCACCTCGACGGCGTAGTCGTGGCCGCGCCGACCACTTACCACCTCTCGCTCGCGATGGCGGCCATCGAGAGGGGCATCCCGGTCCTCGTCGAGAAGCCGATCGCGGCAAACGTCGAGGACGCGCTCGCCATCGTGGCGGCGGCCGCCAAGCGCCACGTTCCCGTCCAGGTCGGCCACGTCGAGCGGTACAACCCGGCCGTCGTCGAAATGGGCAGGCTGCTCCGCGGCGGCGCGCTGCCCTCGATCTATACGATCCAGAGCCGCCGAGCCGGCCCATTCCCGGCCCGCATTCGCGACGTCGGGGTGACCATCGATCTCGGGACCCACGACGTGGACATGCTGTCGTGGATCGTGGGGGAGCGGCCCACTCGCGTCTATGCCGAGACCGCCCAGCGCATTCACACCGATCACGAGGATCTCCTGTTCGGTCTGATGCACTTTCCATCGGGTGCAACGGGGTTCCTCGACGTGGACTGGCTGACGCCTGCCAAGCGCCGAAACCTAGTCGTGGTCGGCGACAAGGGCATGTTCGAGCTCGACTACCTCACCCAAAACCTGACCTTCACGAGCTCCAACGTCGAGCGACCCGAACTGATCGACGGCTATGCCACGACCTTCAGCGGCAACGTGGCCAGGATCGACGTCAACATCGTGGAGCCGCTCAAGGCCCAACTCGACGAATTCGTTCGCGTTCTCCGCGGCGGAGGCCGGCCGCAAGTGGATGCCGAGGATGGGCTTTGGGCGGTCCGACTTGCCCACGCCCTGCTCACGGCCGCCGCCGAGCATCGTCCGGTAGACCTGTGACCGTCGTCTCACGTCCGACCGGTGTCAAGAGCTCACTCGGTGGCTCGTACTCGCTGCCGATCCATCCGTGCATCCACCCGGTCGCCAGCTCCGTCCACCCCTGGGCCGCGGAGGCCGGAACGGCGGGGCGCGCGGTCGTCGTCGGGGCCGGGAAGATGGGTCTGCCGCTCGCCGTCCAATTTGCTCGCCACGGCTGGCACGTGACCGCCGTAGACGTCAACCCCGACGTGGTGGCCGCCATAAACGCCGGCGAGTCACACGTCGCCGAGGAGCCGGGGCTTGCCGAAGGAGTGGCGGAGGTCCACAAAGCCGGCCGGCTTACCGCGACTTCGGACGCGGCCGCTGCGGTCCGCGGGGCCGACGTCGCGGTCCTAATCGTGCCCGTCATGCTGAGCGAAGACAACCGGCCCGATTACCGCTACATGGATCCGGCTGTGGATTCGATCGCGGGCGGCGTCCATTCCGGGCTGACCGTGATATTCGAGACAACGCTGCCGATCGGCGTTACCCGCGGCCGGTTCGCGCCGAGGCTCGAGGCGGCGAGCGGTCTGGTGGCCGAGCGGGACTTCTTCGTGGCCTTCTCGCCCGAGAGGCTCTTCTCCGGGGCGGTGTTCGCGAACCTCGCCACATATCCCAAGCTGGTCGGCGGCATCGGCGCGGAATCCACGCGCCGCGCCGCTGCCTTCTACGACTCGGTGCTCGACGCCGAGATCGTGGCCATGAGCTCGGCCGAGGCCGCGGAGTTCTCCAAGCTGGCGGACACGACCTACCGCGACGTCAACATCGCCCTCGCCAACGAGTTCGCGCGCGCCGCCGATCGGGCTGGTGTGGATATCCAGGAAGTGATCGAGGCGGCCAACAGCCAGCCCTACTCGCACATCCACCAGCCAGGGATCGGAGTCGGCGGCCACTGCATCCCCGTATATCCGCATCTGGTCCTGAGCACCGATCCGGACCTGGAGGTCGTGAGCACCGCACGTCGCGTCAACGACTCCCAGGTGCATCGCGCCATCGGCGCTGTCGCGGACGCCCTCGATGGGCTCGACGGCGCGCCCGTCCTCGTCCTGGGCTTGACCTATCGCGAGGGCGTGAACGAGCTGGCCTACTCGCAGGCGCTGCCGCTCATGAAGGGCCTGACCGACCGCGGCGCCCAGGTCTACGGCTACGACCCGCTGCTGTCCGCGGATGAGATCACACGCCGCGGGGCGCGGCCGTACAACTGGGGCGAGGCGGCTCCGTTCCGGGCCATCCTCACCCAGACCGGCGACGCGCTCTGGCGCTCCCTCGACCTCTCGTTGTTCCCCGACCTGCAGGTCCTGCTCGACGGCCGAAACAGTGTTCGCGACCTGGACCTTCCGGCTTCGGTCCGATATATCGGGATCGGCGTCCAGGCGGCCACGCGGCGCCGGGCCGCCCTCGCCGGGTAGCCGGACGCCGCCGATGCGAATCGTCAGCGTCGTCGGCACGCGTCCACAGCTGATCAAGGCCGCGGCGCTGCAACCCGTACTGCGGCGCGACCACGAAGACATCTTCGTCGACACGGGACAGCACTACGACCACGTCATGGCCGGCAGCTTCTTCGGGGAGCTCGGTCTGGCCGAGCCGGACCATGCCCTCGGGATCGGGGGCGGCGGACACGGCGCTCAGACCGGCCGAATGCTGATCGCGTTGGAGCGGCTCCTGGAATCCGCCGCCCCGGATGCCGCGCTCGTGTACGGCGATACCAACTCGACGCTGGCGGGCGCGCTAGCCGCCGCCAAGCTCGGCATCCCCGTCGCCCATGTCGAATCCGGGCTGCGAAGCCACGACCGCCGCATGCCCGAAGAGATCAACCGCCTCGTTGCCGACCATCTTTCGACGTGGCACTTCGCCCCGACCCCGGCCGCAGTCGAGAACCTCGCGGCGGAGGGAATCGCCGACGGGGTCTTCGAAGTCGGCGACTTGATGCTCGATCTGGCGGCCCGGATCTCCGCCCAGGTGCGCGACCCAGCGGCGCTGGCTGAGGTTGCCTCGCGGATCGACATGCCGCTCCTGCCCGGGCAGTACGTCTTTGCCACGGTACATCGAGCCGAGAACCGCACTCGCGACGCGATCGCGGCCTGGGTCGACCTGCTCGGCGCCGTGGCCATGCCGCAACGCCCCGTCGTTCTGGCGCTACATCCCGGTACGCGCGTGGCGCTCGAGGCCGCCGGCTTGACGCTCCCTGAAGGGGTGCTCGTCGTGGACCCGCAGGGTTACCGTTCGTCGCTGGCCCTCCAGCTTCATGCGGCGGCGGTGCTGACGGACTCCGGTGGCGTGCAGCGCGAGTCGGCCTGGTTGGGCGTGCCCTGCCTGGTCCTGCGCGGTACCACCGAATGGGTGGAGACGGTCGGCGGGCCAGACAGTTCCGCGGTTCTCGTGGGCCTGGACCGCGGGGCCGCGGTGCGTGAGATGGCCGCTCGGGCGCCGGCGGCGGACTCCGCCAGGCTCGCCGTCGAGCGCGCCGCCGGGCTTCGTCTGGAGGGAGCGGGAGCGGCCGAGAAGATCTCGAGCGCTCTCAAGACGGGCCCCGCATGAATGCCACCCGGCGGCGCCCGCCGATCTGCATGATCGTTCACGCCTACTACGAGGAAGACGCCCGGGTCCGTCGCGAAGCGGAGGCTCTGGTCACCGCCGGCTGGTCGGTGGATGTGATCGGGCTCCGGCGCTCCGGAGAACTCCCCGCTGCCGTGATCGAAGGCGTCAACCTCCGCCGCTTGCCCGTCGGTCGTCATCAGGGCGCCGGTCTGCCCGTATACCTGATCGAGTACGGCGCATTCCTCATGCAGGCGCTCTGGGCGGCGACGCGCGCTCATCGCCACCGCCGTTACGGGCTCGTGGAAGTCCACTCGCTGCCGGACTACCTCGTGTTCGCAACCCTGCCGCTGAAGCTCGTAGGCGTGCCGGTCTTGCTCGACCTGCACGAGGCCATGCCGGAGTTCTTCCGAAGCCGCTTTCCGGGGGCCTCCAACCCCATCAGCTACCGGTTGCTACGGCTGCAGGAGCGGCTTTCGGTCGGGTTCGCGAACGAGGTGCTGACCGTCAACGAGGCGCTCGCCGAGCGCTTGCGGGGCTTGGGCGTCCAATCCGAACGGTTGACCGTCATCCTCAACAGCCCCGATTTGAAGCTGTTCGACCCGGCACCTTTCCCGCGACGGGAGTTCATGGCTGACGGAACGCTGCGGATCGTCTATGCGGGCGCGATCACGCCGACCTACGAACTGGACGTCGTCGTTCGAGCAGTCGCCAGGATGCGCGATCTACGCCCCGACCTGAAGGTGCGCGCCGATATGTACGGCCGGGGCGACGCCACGGAGTCGCTGCAAGCACTCGCGGTGGAGCTCGGCGTTGCGGAGGTGGTGGCTCTTCCCGGTCGCATCCCGATCGAAGATGTCCCCGCCGCCGTGGCCGCTTCAGACCTCGGAGTGGCGCCCACGCGGCTGGATCCGTTTACGGCGCTGAGCCTTTCGACCAAGGTTCTCGAATATGCAGCCATGGGCAAACCGGTGGTGGCATCGCGGCTGCCGACGGTGGCTCGCTACTTCGCACCCGACACCCTGACCACATACGAGCCCGGCGACGCCGAAGCGCTCGCAAGCGCGATCCTGGGCCTGGTGGACGATCCTGCCGCTCGAGAGGCGCGCATAGGGCGCACCCATGCCCGAGTTCAAGAGCTCAGCTGGGAGCGCCAGGCGGAAGCCTATCGATCGGTCGTCGAAAGGCTTGTTGCAGGTTCAAAGTTGAAGCCACGGAGGATCGAGCCTGAAGGTTAGGCCGGCGATCCCCTGAATCCGAGTCGGTCGGGCGCCCGCCGCCGCCCGACCGCACGGCAGAATGCGGTAGCATACGGCTCCGTTACCCCGGCGCGCGCCGGAATCAGATCCAACCAGGACGCCCAGATGACTTTCCGAACCCGAACCACAGCGAAGCCGACGCGCCGACGAGCCCAGCACGACGACACACGCCGTGCTCTGCTAATCAACCTTTCCTTTGGTTTCAGCGTGTTGGCTGCCTTTGCCGTCCTTGGCGGCATCGCCTTCTCCGGCTACTACTCAGGGCATTTCGTCGCGATCGGGTCGGTCAACGGCCAGTCCATCAACAAGGACGACGTCAGCGCCCGTGCGGCCGTAAACCTGGCCCGCTACGAGCGCGAGATCGAGGACTACGGCCAGCTGCGCAACCAGGGCAAGATCACGTCAACCGAGTACGGCACGGTGGTCCAGGGCATCAAGACAAACGAGGCTCAGGCCACTCTGTACAGCGATGCGCTGAACCAGCTGACTCAGGAAGCCATGCTGGAGCAGTACGCCGGCCAGCACGGCATCACGATCACGGATAAGCAAGTCGACGATCAGATCGTCGCGGACGGTACCCTCGACGAGCAGCGTCACATCATGGTGATCGGGGTCAGCCCCACGCCGACGCCGCCGGCCTCGGTTCCGACCGCTGCGGAGATCCAGGCAGCTCAGACCCAAGCGCAGCAGTACCACGATGACATCGCCAGCGGCAAGCAAACCTGGGACGCCGCCGCGAAAGCCTCCAACGCGGGCAACGTGGGCAGTTCCGGGACGACCGGCGACCTATTCCTTTCGACAAAGAAGGCGCTCAAACTCGATCCGGCACTCGTCGACGCCATCTTCAGCCTCAAAGCCGTCAACGACCTCACCGATGTAATCAAGTGCGCGGACGGGCTCTACAGGTTCGCCACCGTTACGGAAATCACTCCGACGTTCGCGGATTCGGATTGGCACACCTCGATCTCATCGAACGCCAACGACGGTGCCTATCGGAGGGCCGCTCGCGCCGAGGCGATCCAGATCCAGATCAAGAGCTCAATCGAGGCTCAGTACGCGACCGGCCCGTCGGATCAGCGCCACGTCCTCGAGATCGGAGTTTCCGCGGGCTACGGTGCCGCGGGAGCCGGTGACGAAGTCAAGATGGAGATGATGCTGTTCGCCCCGAGCCACGGGACGGTCGATCCCTCGACCCTGGACCCGGCCAGCGACCCCGCCTGGGCGGAAGCCAAAACCCGAGCCGATGCCGCCGTGGCCGCTCTGAAGAAGGACATCACCCAGTTCGCGACGTTGGAGAAGGACACCACCAACAACGACGACCAGCAGTGGACCACGTCCGCCGGCGAGTTGCCGTGGCTACCGCAGAGCATCTTCGCGGGCGACGCAACCCAGCAGCAGGGCCTGGGAATGACCGCCACCGGCACGGCACTATTCGCCGCCGGGCTGACTCCCAATACGGTCGTCGGCCCCATCCAGGAGACGACCATGGGCTACGTCGTGGCGGTCTTCGAAGGGCGACGCCCTGAACCGGCCCAGCGAGTTTCGGATGCCATGTTGCGGATAGCGAGCGGCACGCCGTTTGCGACCGAGGTCGTCACCTCGTCCGAAGCGATCGACGCCGTCAGCGGCGGGGACCTGGGTTGGGTAACTCGCTATTCCCTCTCCCAGGATCTCGAGGACGCGATCTTCCAAACGCCTGTCGGCGGCATCAGCCGGACGGTTCTGAGCGGCGGCTACTACTGGATCTTCAAGGTCACCGATGCGCAAAAGGACCGAACGCCCACCGCGGCGGAGGCGACTGAGCTCAAGACGAAGGTCTTCAACACGTGGCTCACCGACGTCACGAACCACACCAACATCTGGACGGACCAGACCGGCCTGACCAGCCTGTACCCCGCCGCTTCCGCCAGTTAGGGGCACCGCAGGAATCGTGCTCGACGCGCTCGTCGCAGAAGCCCGCATCCGATGGGGGCTCGATCCGGCCGCCGGCCTGCAGGTCATAGCCCCGGAGAATCTCGCGAGCACACCCATCGAGCCTTCGAGGCCCCTCCTGCTCGTTCCGGTGGCACTCCTGGGCGGCGCGAGCGGACACTCTGACGCACCGCTTCCAGGACGCCAGGCGAGAGCCGATCAGAGCGCTTCTGCGATCCTGCGACGGCTGTACCCGGCCGACCATCTCGTTGGCCGGATCGGCGTGGCAGAGCCCGTCACCGTCGGCCAGCTGACCGATGAGATCGTCGCCGGCCCGCTGTACCTGGCACCGGTCGCCGCTGAACGGGCGCCGGCAGGTCCCTGGGCGCTCCCCTGGATCGCGGACCGGCTGCGCCGGCCGGACGGCTGCCCCTGGGATCGCGAGCAGACACATCTGTCGCTGCGCAAGCACCTTCTGGAAGAAGCGTACGAGGTGTACGACGCAATCGACGGTGGCGCGACGCTAGACCTGGCGGAGGAGCTCGGCGACCTGCTGCTCCAGATAGTCCTCCACGCCCAGCTCGCGGCGGAAGCCGGCGTCTTCGACATGACCGACGTGCAGGAGGCGATAGGCCGCAAGATCGTGCGGCGCCATCCCCACGTCTTCGGGGATGCGCAGGTCAGCACGGCCGGCGACGTCAACCGCCAGTGGGAGCAGATCAAGCGAACCGAGCGTGAAGAGGCGGACGCGGAGAGCGGCTCCACTGTCGCAAAGAGCGCGCTCGACGGCATCTCGAGGTCGTTGCCGGCTCTTGCCGCCAGCCAGGAGATGCAGGAGAGAGCCGCCAATCTGGGCTACGACTGGCCCGACATCGTCGGCGTCGTGGACAAGATCCACGAAGAGCTCGCCGAGCTCGAAGCAGCCGCGACGGACGACGAGCGGACCGAGGAAGTCGGCGACCTGCTGCTGGTGACTGTGAATCTGGCTCGCCGCAACGGCGTAGATGCCGAGGGGGCCCTGCGCGCCGCAAGTGAGAAGTTCCGCCGCCGATTCGCGCGCGTGGAACGGATGGCAAGGGAAAGAAACGTACAGCTTCGCGACCTGGCCCTGCCCGAGCTCGATGCTCTGTGGGATGCCGCCAAGGCCGAAGAGCGGGCCGCTCGCAGCGAGCAACCCAAGACCGGACAGGAGACCGCGCAATGACGATCGGGGCTCAATCCCTTCGGCGAGCCGACGGACGGCTGCCCGGAGAACTGCGACCGGTGTCGCTCACCATGGGTGTCCAGAAGTGGGCCGAGGGTTCGTGTGTGATCAAGGTCGGTGGCACGGAGGTCCTGTGCGCCGCCACCATCGAGGACAAGGTTCCGCCGCACCTTCGCGGCAAGGGAACGGGCTGGGTGACGGCCGAGTACAGCATGCTGCCGCGTGCCACCAGCGAGCGGAATATTCGCGAGGCAACCAAGGGCAAGCTCGGCGGCCGCACGTACGAGATCCAGCGCCTAGTGGGCCGCTCTCTGCGGGGAGTGGTCGATCTCGGCAAACTCGGCGAGCGGACGGTGACCGTCGACTGCGACGTGATCAACGCCGATGGCGGCACGAGGACCGCGTCGATCACCGGCGGCTGCGTGGCGCTGGCCACAGCTCTGATCACCTACGGCATGGAGCGATGCCTCGTGGGCCGGGTTGCGGCGGTGAGCGTCGGGATCCTG
>CAZRUC010000037.1:0-12475 GCA_964603175.1 uncultured Anaerolineaceae bacterium | reverse complement strand
ACCGTGCCGCTGCGGGTGGAGCGCTGGTTCGGCGAGTCGAACTTCCACCATCGCGAGTTTGGCGACCTCGCCCGCCTGGTCGCGCTCAAGCGAAAGCAGGGCCTGACCGTCAGCCTCGTACTCCCGACGCTCAACGAGGAGGAGACGATCGGCGTGATCGTCGCTCGCGTCCGGCGCGATCTGATCGAGCGCCACCAGTTGGTCGACGAGCTGCTCGTGATCGACTCCGATTCCACCGACGGGACGCGTGAAGCGGCCGAAGCCGAGGGCGCGCGCGTCGTGATCCACTCCCAGGTTCTGCCCGAGTACGGCAGCTACCGCGGCAAGGGAGAGGCGCTCTGGAAGAGCCTCTACGAGACCTGCGGCGACATCGTCGTCTGGGCCGACACCGACGTTCGCAACTGGCACCCGCGGATGGTTTACGGGACCGTGGGTCCGCTCATCGCCGACGAGCGCCTGCAATACGTCAAGGGCTACTACCGGCGCCCGATCGTGGAGGGCGGAGTTCTCAAGGAAGGCGGCGGCGGCCGGGTCACCGAACTCGTCGCTCGACCGTTCATCAACCTCTTCTTTCCCGAGCTGTCCGGCCTGATCCAGCCGCTGTCGGGCGAGTACGCCGGCCGGCGAAGCCTGCTCGAAACGATCCCGTTCTTCACGAGCTACGCCGTGGAGATGGGCCACCTGCTCGACGTTACAGAGCGCGTCGGGCTCGAAGGGCTCGGCCAGGTGGACCTCGAGCGCCGGATCCACCGCAATCAGGACATCGAAGGGCTGTCGCGCATGAGCTTCGTCATCATGCAGGCGATGGCGAAGCGACTCGAGGAGCGCCGCAAGGCAAGCCTGTTCGCGGAAACGGGCTCGACGATGAAGCTGCCGCGCTCCGGCCACGGCCGTTTGGGCCTCGAGGTCATCGATCTGGCGGATCGCGAGCGTCCGCCGATGATCCGGATCCCGGAGTATCTGGAGAAGCGACGCGCCGCGGGCGAGATGCCGCCGGCCATAGTGACCGCGCCTCCGACCGCGGCGCCGGAGCCCGCCACCGAGTCGCCCGAGCCAACGCCGACCGTATGAGCGTGGGCCGCCTGCGCGTTCTGATCGCGCCGGATTCGTTCAAGGGCTCGCTTTCGTCCGTGGACGTGGCGCGTGCGCTGGCGGAAGGCTGGGCTCTTGCCCGCCCCGGTGACGAGCTGGTGCTCGCGCCGCTGGCCGATGGCGGCGAAGGCACGCTCGCGGCTATCGCGGAGAGCGGCGGCTGGGAGTGGCGGGAGTGCCCGGCCCACGACCCGTTGGGCCGGCCGCTGACGGCTCGCTGGCTCCGCTCGACAGACGGAACGCGCGCCGCCGTGGAACTGGCCGAGGCTTCGGGGCTCTCGCGGCTTCCACGCGACGAGCCACGCAACCCGGTCGAGGCCACAACCGAGGGGACGGGCGAGATCCTTCGCGCCGTGCTGGATGCAGGCGTTCGCCATGTGATGATCGGCATCGGCGGAAGTGCCACGACCGACGGGGGCGCGGGGCTTCTACGAGGACTGGGGGCGCGGTTCGGGGGCAACTCCGGAGGCGGGCCGGTGTCATTCGTCGACCTGTCCGGTCTCGACCCGCGCCTGGCGCAGATCGAGTTGCGAGTCGCCTGCGACGTCACCAACCCGCTCCTGGGCTCGGAGGGAGCCGCCGCGGTCTACGGACCGCAAAAAGGGGCATGGCCGGAGGACGTTGCGGCCCTGGACGCCTGGCTGACCCGGTACGCCGACCTGCTCGAGGCCGCTTCCGGCGTTCGAGCCCGCCATCGTGCCGGTGCGGGGGCTGCCGGCGGGGCGGGCTTCGCGCTCATGTGCCTGACTCCGAGGCTGCGCTCGTTCGACCTCATACCGGGTGTGGCGCTGGTCATGCAGGAGACGGGCTTCGATGAGCATTTGGCCAACGCCGATCTCGTCGTCACCGGCGAGGGCCAGGTCGATGCCCAGACGGCGTTCGGCAAGACGGCGCTCGGGGTCGCCAGACGGGCGGCCGCGTCGAACGTCCCGTGCCTCGCGGTCGGCGGGAGCGTCACGTCGGAGGGAGCGGCCGTCATGGTCGCGGAAGGAGCCGTAGCGGTGCCGGTTCTCGACCGCCCGATGACCCTCGTCGAGGCCATGAGCGATGTATCGGCACTCGTCGCTTCCGCAGGGGCACGGCTGGCGCGGATCGTGGAGATCGGCGGAGCGGTCGCGGCCCGGAGTACGCGGTCGTGACCGAGCCTCGCCGACCGGCCGGCGCCGCGAAGTCGGCCGCGAAGCCCAAACCCGCCGCCAGACGGCCCGCGAAGAAGAATCCCGATCAGGTGGCGCGCGCCTGGTCCAAGCAACTAACCAAGAAGCGACCCGCCCTCGTCGGATTCGTCCTCGACCGGCTCGCCGAGGCGAACGGCCGGCCCGCGTGGCAACCGCGCCTCGACCCCACCAGCGAGCTGATCCTCACGATCCTTTCGGCGAACAGCGCCGACATCAACGCCGAGGTTGCCTTCGGCGCCCTTCGCGACGCCTACCCGTCCGTGCCGACGCCGGCAGGCACTCCCGCGGACCCGCGGCAGTTCCCCGGCTGGGGCGGCCGCGGGCTGCCCGACCTGCCCCCGCCCGACTGGTCGGCGGTGGAAACGGCGCCGCTGCCCGAGCTGATCGACGTCATCCGGCCGGGCGGCCTCGCCCCCCAGAAAGCTCCTCGAATTCAGGCCGCGCTGGGCGCCCTGCGCGCCAACGGAGGCAGCTACTCACTCGATTTCCTGGCCACGAAACCGCCGCTGGAGGCACGCGACTGGCTCTCGGCTATACCCGGCATCGGCAAGAAGACGGCCTCCGTGGTCCTGCTGTTCAGCTTCGGCCTGCCGCTCATGCCTGTCGACCGCCATGTGTTCCGGGTGAGCCAGCGCGTCGGTCTGATCCCCGCTAGGTCGGACCCGGATCGAGCCCACGACTACTTCCTGGCAATGCTCGAGCCCGATCAGATGTACGAGGCCCATGTTTCGCTGATCGGCCACGGCCGCCGAACCTGCCACGCTCAGCGCCCCGACTGCGAGCACTGCCCGATAGCCCCTCGCTGCCGCTTCTTCGACCCGAAGGCGGAATAGCACCGCGAGGCCGGCGCCACCCGATTCGTTGCGTCGGCGCTCGTATACTCGCGTGGCATGGGAGACGCGAGCGAATGACCGAGCCCCGGCAGCAACGGATCCTCGTCGTGGACGACGATCCCAACCTGCTCGTCGTTCTGGCGGAACAGCTGCGCGACGATGGTTTCGAGGTGTCGACTGCGCGAGACGGGCAGGAGGCGCTGCGCCGCCTCGAGGCCGCCTGGCCCGATCTCATCGTCGTCGACCTCACGATGCCACGCATGGACGGTCTCGCTCTGGCGCGGCAGATCAAGGCCCAGGCCGACCTTCCGATCATCGTGCTCTCGGCGATCGATACCGCCGACAGCAAGGTCCGTCTGCTCAATGAAGTCGCCGAGGATTACGTCTCCAAGCCTTACCACTATCCCGAACTTCGGGCGCGGATCCAGCGCGTCCTGCGGCGTCTCGGCGATCGAATCCCTCGCCAATCGCTGATCCTCGGGCCGAGGCTGACGCTCGACCTCCATCACCGCCGTGCCAGCGTGGCCGGCAAGGACGTCCAGCTCACGCCCACCGAATCGAGGCTTCTCCACGCGCTTGCAGCCAATCTCGGCGAAGTCGTGGCAACCGAAACCCTTCTGGCACGCGGCTGGTCGGACACCGAAGAGGCCGAGCCTTCGTATGTCTGGGTATCGATGCGACGGTTGCGCCAGAAGATCGAGGCCGATCCCGACCATCCCGTCCACCTCCTCACCGCTCGAGGGGTGGGGTATCGACTCGTCCAGAGCCATGACCCAGTCGGCTGACGCTCGCCCCGACGGCGGGGGCGGCAGAACCAAGCGCGTTCGGGGCGCACTGCGCCTGCGTAGCGTCAGCCCGAACCTGTCGTTTCGTGTCTTCCTGACGGCGACGCTGATCGTCGCGGCGGTGCTGCCGCTGGCGGTATTCGGAAGCATCGTGCTAAAAGCCGGCCTGGATACCGACGATCGGTCCCTCGTGCCGCTCCTGATCGCGGCCATCGTCGCCGCCGCGATCTTCGGTCTGGGTGCCGCGGCTCTCGCGGTCGCGAGTCTGACCGTCCCGCTGCGTGACATCACGATCGCCATCGAGCGAGTGGCGGGGGGCGAACCCGGGCCGCCGATCCCGGTCACGGGCGACGACGAGCTGGCCCGACTCGCGGAGAGCCACAACCGCATCGCGGCCGAAAGCCAGCGCCGGAACGGGGAACTCACCGCTCTCCTAACCGCAATCGCCGGTTACGAGCCAAGTCAGGGGGTCGAGGCCCTCGTCGCTGCGGCCGAGCGCGACGCACGGCGAATCTACGGCCTCATCGACAGCCGCATCCGCCTGCTCGACCCCACTACTGTGCCCATGGCCGAGACGATCCCCGGCGATCCACGCCCGATCCGAGCCGAGGTCCGGGCCGGAAGCGAGCCGCTGGGCGTGCTGACGGGCCATCTTCCTGCGACCCGCGCCTGGGAGCGGGCCGACCAGGACCTGCTCGAGTTGTTCTCGAATGAGGTCGGGGTGGCGCTGCGCAATGCGGAGCTATTCGGGAGGATCGAGACGCAGAACGCGCGCCTGGTCGAGCTGGACGCGACCAAGGACGAGTTCCTTCGGAGCGTCAGCCACAACCTCCAGACGCCCCTGACGAGCATCAGGGCCTACGTCGAGCAACTGCGATCCGCTTCCCCGGAAGCCGCCGAGGATCGCCGGCTCGCGATCGTCGACGAACAGGCCGACAGGCTCACGCGCCTGGTGAGGCAGCTGCTGACGGTGACCCGCATCGAAGCCGGCGTCCTGAGGTCGCAGGCCGAGGTGATCGCGATAGCGCCGCGGGTTCGCAAGGCGTGGGAGGCCATCTGTGCCACGAACGCCTCTTTCGAGTTGCGCGACGAGGGCAGTGGTTGGCTCGCGGTTGCGGACCCGGACCAGCTGGACCAGGTGCTGTGGGCGTTGCTCGACAATGCCGTCAAGTACGGCGGCCAGTCGGGTCGTGTGGAGGTGCTCGTCGCCTCGGACGACAAGACGAATCGACTCCTGGTGACGATCGCCGACCATGGGCCGGGGGTTTCGGAAGACGACCGCGGCCGCCTCTTCGCGCGCTTCAGCCGCGGCGCCGGTTCGGGCAGCGCCGAGGGCACCGGACTCGGCTTGTACGTGTCCCGCCAGCTCCTCCGGGCGATGGGCGGCGATCTGTGGCTCGAGCCGGCGGGCCCGACGGCCGGTGCCTCGTTCACGCTGTCGCTCCCCGGCGAGCGGCCCGGCGACGGGAGCTGACCCCGCAGGCCCCACGCAAACGCATTGGCTCTTGTGGGTCATATGTCCCCGCGCACATCTCATCCATACTCGATCCGCTCAGGGTTGCCGGGCTGGCAGCCGATTTCTAACCCGGACGCGCATTGAGCGCATCGGGTTCGAGCTACTTCGAGATCCAGATGACAGGACGACCGGGGCTCTTCGGGGGGCCGCGCCAGGGCGACGCCTTCGAGCGAGACGCCTTCTCCGGCGACGCTCGGGATTCCGTCCCGGTCGGCTTCGACCCTGTGTGGGGAACGCTAGGCGCACCGTCGGCTTCGACGAGCGATCCCTGGCTCACGAGCACCCAGGATCCTGACGATGGCGGCCCGACGATCGACGTCGACATCTTCGGCGACGGGTTCGAGATTGCCGGCCAGATACGCGCAGGCCAATTCCCCAGGCTGTCGGACTGGCTCAACATGCAGCAGGGGTTCATCCCCGTCGAGAACGCTTCGATCGTTCATCTCGGCCACGGCAACCTGCCCGATCAGGATGGCCAGTCGGGCACGCTCTGGCTTCGACTGGACAAGATCGTTCTGGTGGCCGAACGGGCCTCCATCCAGGCCGTGCGCCCGGGGGCGCCCGTGGTTCAGAAGGAACGCCGCCGCGTAACCGTCGTGACCCCCGGCTTCAGCATGAAGGGGAACCTGCACGTCCACGCCTACGGGTCGATGAAGCAGGTTCTCGAGTCGCCCGATCCGCACTTCCTGCCGCTGACCGAGCTCGTGGTTCGCCGGCTCGCCGAGAACACCCTGGTCATCCGGATCCCATTCGCGCTCGTCAACCGCGAGCAGCTGATCAGCGTGCTCGACGAAAGCGCCGCTTCGGCCGGCGAACGCGTCGAGGAGGCTGACATGCCGCTTCGCAAGACCTGGGGCGCAGCCTAAACCTCGACGCTCGGAGCGGTCGGGCCCGACGGAATCTGGCGCCTCACGGCCGCGACTCGATCTAGTTCCAGGTCTGCCACGACCACGCCCGGTCCGTCCGGTGCCTGGGCGATCACGATGCCCCAAGGGTCCACGATCATGCTGCGGCCGTGGGTCGGCACGCCGCCGCCGGTGCCGCATTGGGCCGGGGCGATGACGAAGGCGCCGTTCTCGATGGCCCGAGCGCGCAGCAGCACTTCCCAGTGATCCCGGCCGGTCGCTTCGGTGAAGTTGGCGGGCACGGCTAAGACCGAGGCACCGGCCCGGGTCAGTTCGCGATAAAGCTCCGGAAAGCGAAGGTCGTAACAGACCGTCATTCCGAGCCGCAGGTCGGATCCGCCGGCCGCGCCCTCGAGCAGCGCGACCACAGTTTCGTCACCCGGGGTGGTTCTGCCCGATTCCCGATCCGAAGGGCCCCCGTCGAGCGTGACGTCGAACAGGTGTCGCTTGCGGTAGCGGGCGTTGATCTGCCCTGCCGGGTCGATCAGCACGGACGTGTTGTAGGGGCGGTTTGCATCAGGAGAGCGCTCGCCCACACTGCCGAGCAAGAGCCACGCGTCCAGCGAGCGGGCCAACTCGCCGAAATGCTCCGTAATGGATCCGGGCACATCGGTTGCCGAGTCGCGGAAGCCCGAGGCCGGGCCGCGATAAAGGAACAGCTCGGGGAGCGCAATCAGATCGGGGTGCGACTCGCCCGCCTGTTTCGCGAGGGTGCCGGCCCGTTCGAGGTTGGCGGCGACGTCCTGATCTGCCGCTAGCTGGACGAGTGCCACTCTGAGTCTGTTCATTGGTGCTCACCTGGCGGAAGGGCGGCGATGGAGCCGGCGCAAACCGGCCGTTGCCGGTCGATGGTACGCCGCGAAGCTCGGCTGAGCCGTCGGCTGCAGTCGGTCAGCTGCGGTCGGTCAGAACCGGAACGCCGGGGAATGCCGCGGCCTCATCTTCGCTGGCTCTTACCCAGTCCACCAGGTCGCGGTTGACGAGCAGTGCACCCACGTCGCGCATCGCCAGCAGCCCGCGGCTCTCGTACCCGAGCGTGGCATCGGAGAGCGGAATTATCGGGCCCCGGCTGGCCAGTTGCGGCAGCGGCATCTGTCCGGGAGTGGCGTGGAGCAAGCCGAGCGCGCTGTAGGGACCGAGTTGAACCTGCATCCGATGGCGCACCGTGTGAATTCGCCGGGATCCCTCGCCTCGGCCGCCGGTCGCTTCGACCGCGTACAGGATGGAGCGGTCCACTTCCCCATCACCCAGGTTCACGATCGTCCCGTCGGCGAAGTTCTCCACGAACGCATCGCGCAGGACGAGCGTTTCGGAGCGGTTCAGGAGATCGGTGAGGCGCTCGTTCTCGCACTCGATGTAGCCGATCAGCCTGCGACCGACGGCGTATCCGATGAACGGGATGAGCACGTGGCCTCCACACGACGAAGACAACCGGGGACGGCAAGCCTGGCGGTCCCGAGAGTTGACGATGCGAGGGTATCGCTTGTGCGAGTTACCGCTCTACAGTAAGGAAGTACCGGTGGCGCGTCCGCGCACCGCTCCACCTTCGAACGTTGGTCAGGGTCCTCTTCCGGCATGGGACCCGTGGGCTCCATCAGCCGTTTACGCGTTGGTGTCCACGACCTCGAAGTCGGTGCCGGTGAGTTGCTGGAGGTGGTGCAACTCGTCGTCGTTCCAGCGCGAGTCCGGTGCGCCGCTGATGTACCAGGGCGAGCCGTTGTCGGCGAGGATCATGCCGTAGCGCTGGAGAGCGGTCAGGACGACGCGCGCCTGAGGCCCGAAGCCGGAGATGTCGACCGACGCCTTGAGACGCACGCGCAGGCCCATCGGCGGCAGGTTCGAACATGCGGGCGCGGTGAGATGGCGGGCCGGGTAGATGTAGCCGCACGTCTTGCTTGCGGTGAAGCGGATGGCGTGGCGAATGATGCCGGCGGCCACTTCGTCGTAGCGAACCAGGCCGGGCAGGATCGGCAGACCCGCGGCGTCGGCGCTCGTCCAACCTGCCGGTCGAAGGGCATTCGACCGCAGATCCCACGTCGCTCCCGATCCGGCGGACCAGGTCGACCCGGACTTGCTCACGGCGTACAGCTCCCACAGCCGGCATGCGGAGGTGTCGAGCATGAGCATGTGGGCGTCCGAGCCGCCCTCGATCGCTGGCTTGGCCGGGATCGGATACGGCACCGGATCGGATTCGTCCGCGTAGTCGAAGCTGACCTGCGATGTCGGAGTGCTCGAATTGACGATGTTGTACGGGATGCCGTCCCCGACCGCGTCGAAGTCGGGATGGAGGTAGCGGGTCAGCCCGATCGCGTCGATCATCGTGCTCGAGTTCGCCGCCACCGGCAGGCTCGAGATGTCACGGTTCCACACGTTCGAGGCTGGGAATATCGGGCACGGGGCGGAGGACGTGGCGGTCGCCGCGGGCGAGGGCGTGAGCCCCGCGGTCGGACCGGCGGTCGGCAGGGCGGTCGGCGCGGCGGTCGGCGCGGCGGTCGGCCGGGCGGTCGGCCGCGGAGTGGCGCGCGTCGTTCCGCCGGCCCGGAGGGTCGCCGTTGGTCCTGCGGTCGCGGTCGGGCCGGCAGTGGCGGTTCCGGCCACCGTCGGCGTTGGGCTGGCGGTCGTAGCGGGCGTCGGAGTCGCGAAGGTGGCGACCTCGGCCGAGCCGGTCGAATCGGTGCCGGCGCCACTGCTCGCGAGGCCGATCGCAGGACTCGCGGAGGTGCCGGGCGTACCGGTCGCGCTTCCTCTCAGGGGCGCGAACTGGACGAAGGCTACGACCAGCACGACGATGCCCACGAGGGCAGCGGCGAAGACCGGACGGGCGGGCTTTCGCATGGGGTCGATGCTACGGGTCCGCGGCTCTATCCACAGACCCGACGAACGTCCCGCCCGGCCGAGCTTTCCGTACGTGGCCTAGACTTGCTGCAACAAGACACAACCGAGCCGGCTCGAGCACGGGAGATTCTGCGTGGACAAGATCGAACCCGGAACCACGGCCACCGTCGAGGCGGCTATCGAACGATCGCTGCTGAGCCTTGACCTCGAAACGAAGGTTCGCCTCTTGACCGGGGTCAACTTCTGGGCCATCCACGCCGCACCCGCGGCGGGGCTCCGAACGATGGTCGTCTCCGACGGTCCTGCCGGGGTCAAGGGCGGCTCGGTCTCCCACGATGAAACCACGACGAGCTTGCCGAGCCCCACCGCGCTGGCCGCCAGCTGGGATGAAGACCTGGTCCGTGAAATCGGCCAGCTGCTGGCGGGCGAGGCGCGCCGCAAGGGCATCGACGTCTTGCTCGGCCCCACGATCAACCTTCATCGCAGCCCGCTCGGCGGCCGGCACTTCGAGCAGTTCTCCGAGGACCCGCTGCTGACCGGGCGGATGGCCACGGCCTACGTTCTGGGCCTTCAGTCCCGCGGAGTCGGCGGCTGTCCGAAGCATTACGTCTGCAACGACTCCGAGACGGAGCGCCAGACGCTCAAGGTGGATGTAGCCGAGCGGCCGCTCCACGAGCTTTACATGGCGCCCTTCGAGCGCGTCGTACGTGAAGCCAGCGCGTGGACCGTGATGGCCGCATACAGCGGCGTCGGCGAATACAAGATGACCGAGAGCCCGCTGCTCACCGACCCGCTCAGCAAGCGATGGGGCTTCGACGGCATGGTCGTGAGCGACTGGTTCGCCACGCATTCCACCGTGCCCGCAGGTCGCGCCGCGCTAGATCTCGTGATGCCCGGCCCCGACGGACCCTGGGGCGACGCCTTACTCGCGGCCGTCCGCGCCGGCGACGTTCCGGAGGCCACGATCGACGAAAAGGTACGTCGGATCCTGCGGCTCGCGGCCCGAGTGGGTGCGTTGGATGGCGTGCCGCCGGCCACTCCCCTGGCCGTGCGGCCACCCCAGGAAGTGGTGTCGGCGCTGGTTCGGAGGGCCTCCTCGGCCGGTTCCGTGCTGCTGACCAACGATGGGATCTTGCCGCTGGACATGTCTCGAATTCGCCGGCTTGCGGTCCTGGGCCCCAACGCGGCCGTGCCGGCGGGCCAGGGCGGCGGCAGCTCCAACCTGCGGCCCGATTATTCGATCACTCCGCTCGACGGGTTGCGCGCGGCGCTCCCTGCCGGCGTGGAAATTCTCACGAGCCAGGCCGACCGGGCCAGGCCGGGTTTCCAGCTGCTCACCCAAACGCAGGTTCGGCTCCCGGCGGATGCGGGCGCCGACGCCGGCAAGCCCGGGATCCTGGTTCGGTTCCATGAAGCGACCGGAGCCGACACCGCCGCGGCGCTGACCGGCCCACTGGGCCGCGAGCTGCATCGAGAACAGCGGCCCGATGGACGTCTCCACTGGGGCGGCGACCCGCGCGTCGCGGGCATGCCGCTGCTCGAGGTGTCGACGCTCATCGTTCCAGAGACCTCCGGCAAGCACCGCATCGGGCTCGGGATCCAAGGCCACGTCGCCATCTGGGTCGACGGGCAGCTCACCCTCGAGTCGGGGGCCGTGCCCGAATCGCGCGACATAGACGCCATGTGGAACGATCCGCCCTACCAGGCGGTGGAGGTCGACGCGGTTGCCGGACGCCCGATCGAAGTCGTCGCGCGCTGGCGCAAGTTCTTCGACGAGCCTGCCATCTTCATGTATTACGCCCTCGAGCAGCCCACGATGACGCCCGAGGAGGCAACGGCGGACGCGGAGCGGCTGGCACGCGAGGCCGATGCGGTCGTACTCCTCGTCGGCACCACGGATCAGGACGAAAGCGAAGGCCGCGATCGCAGGTCGCTGGCACTCCAGCCACGCCAGAACGAGCTGGTCAGGCGGGTCGCTGCCGCCAACCCACGGACGGTGGCGGTCATTTCCGCCGGTTCACCCGTTGAGATGCCGTGGCGTGACGATGTTGCCGCGCTGCTGCTGACGTGGTTCCCCGGTCAGGAAGCGGGCAATGCGCTCGCCGACATGCTGCTGGGCCGCGTCGAGCCGGGCGGCCGACTCCCCACAACATGGCCGATTGCCATGGCCGACGTCCCCGTCCTCGACACGCAGCCGGTGGATGGCGTGCTGCACTATGCCGAAGGGCTGCACATCGGGTATCGCGCCTGGCTCAAGGCCGGCACCCCGCCGGCGTACCCATTCGGCCACGGCCTGGGATATGCCCCGTGGGAATACGTCGCTGCATCCGCGGTTGAGCTCGAAGGCAGTCCGGCGATCCGCGTCCGCCTTCGAAATGCCGGCGGTCGGGCCAGCCGCGAGATCGTCCAGCTCTACCTGTCGCGCCCCGGAAGCTCGATCGAGCGACCGGAGCGGTGGCTCGCCGGCTGGGCTTCGGTCGAGGCCGAAGCGGGGCAGGAGGTCGAAACCACAGTCGCGATCGACCGCTGGGCCCTTCGTCACTGGGATGAAGCAGCCGGCGACTGGGCCGTCGAGCCCGGCACGTTCGAGGTCCACATCGGGCGAAGCGTGGCCGACACTCGCCTCACGGCCCAAATCGCAAGTTGAACGAGGCGGGACGACGTCCGCGGCTTAGCGCGACGTGGACGAACTTCTCCTACCTGGCCGTCTACGCATACATGCTGTATGGGCTCGGCAATGCCACGCCCTACCTGCGTGACGACCTTCGACTGACCGGGTTCGAAGCCGGCCTGCATGCGTCGGCAATGGCGGTGGGCGTGCTCATCGCCGGATTCACCACTGATGAGATCGCACACAGGATCGGCTCGAGACGACTCCTGGATCTGGCCGTGTTGAGTTTGATCGTCGGGGTCATCCTGATCGCCGGGGCTCCGGGGCTGCCGGTTTCGCTCGCCGGAGCGCTGTTGCTCGGGAGCGGCGGCGGCGCCCTCGGAACGCACGTCAACGTTGCGCTGGGGTCATCCGGCGAGGCGCAAAGTCGAAGGCAATTGGCCCAGGCCAACGCCCTGGCGATGGTCACGGCCGCGGCAGCCCCCCTCGCCATCGGGCTGGCGGCGTCGTTCCATCTATGGCGGATCGCGCTGCTGCTGCCGATCGTCGGATTCGTCGCCCTGGCGGCCATTCGACCGAGCGCAGCGGAGGCCCGGACGCTCGTTCGAGGGCCCAAGACGGCCCTGCCGGGGTCGTACTGGTTCGTCTGGGTGTTCTTGATCGTAGCCGTCTCGATCGAGTTCTCATTCGTCTTCTGGGGTTCGACGGTCGTCAGCCGAA
>CAZRUC010000036.1:0-12708 GCA_964603175.1 uncultured Anaerolineaceae bacterium | reverse complement strand
CCGCCGGATACAGGCGAACGGCCGGCCGGGCCGCCCGCGCCGTCACTCCCCTCGGCGTCCGGGCGCCACCAGCCCCGCTCCTCAGCAACCCGAAGCAGCTTAGGCACCGTCAACGCTCGAACCAATTCGACAGTTCGGGCGTTCACCTCGGCTGCCGTAGGGCTGGTCGGTCGGGCCGAAACAATCCCCGCCTCATCCTCGAAGGCTCCGGGAAGCGGCGCGTTCTCCCAACGCCCGGCATCGCCTTCCCAGCGGGCCCGCCAACTCTCGGGAAGCTGCGGCGGCGCCTCACGATGAGCACCCGCCAGCCAGGTGAGTGCCCACACTCTCGGCACGACTCGGTAAACCGAATAGCCTCCGCCGCCCGTCGCGAACCACCGTCCGGCCGCGTATCGATGCGCCATACGGTCGACGAGGCGCGCCGCCTCCCCCATCGCCGTTGTCGTGAGAGCGAGATGGGCGAGCGGATCCCACACGTGCCCGTCGGCGCCGTGCTGGCTGACGACGATGTCCGGCCCGAACGCGGCCGCGAGAGGCGGCACTATGGCCCCGACGGCAGCCAGCCATTCCCCCGGGCCCGTCAACGGTTCGAATGGCACATTCACCGACGTCCCAGCGGCGGTCCCCTCCCCGAGCTCGGTCACGAAACCCGTTCCCGGGAAGAGCGCTCGACCTGTTTCGTGAAAGGAGATCGTCAGCACGCCGGGATCGCTTGCGTGGAGCGCCTGGACCCCGTCTCCGTGATGCACGTCGAGGTCCACGTAAAGGACTCGCAGGCCGGCGGCCCTGGCGCGGGCGATTGCCAAAGCCACGTCGTTGTATACGCAGAAGCCGCTCGCCCTTGCCCGCATGGCGTGGTGAAGGCCACCGCCGGGGTGATAGGCATGCTCGACGTCGCCACGCAGTATTGCCTCGACTGCCCGGATCGAGCCTCCGGCAACGGACGCGGCTGCCTCGTGCATACCGGCGAATGCGGGATCGTCCCCGGGCCCGATGCCCGCCTCGGACTCTCGGCCGGGATCGGCGGAGAAGCGTCGCACCGCCGCAACGTAATCGGGCGAATGCAGCCATTCGAGCTCGAGGTCGGCAGCCGGTTCGGGAGCGAGGCCGGGCTCGGCGCCGACGGCGCGCAAGAGGTCGATTCCGGGTCCGAAGCGCCTGGGGCTCAGCGGATGGCCCGACCCGAAGTCGTAGTCGAGCGATCGCGGCCCGAAAACCAGCAGCGGTTCGACAGTCTTGTCTCCCACGGCCCAATCATCGCCCAGCCGGCGAGGCGCGTCCTCAGCCGGCCCGGAGAGCGCGACCGCGGCTACGCTCGGCCCGACGGCGGGCGATTGGGTGTGCCGGCGCTCGGTCGCCCGGCAGCCGGCGCACCGTTGCGGTTACGCTGCCGGCATGACCGCGCGCCGGGCCACGTTCCAGATCCGCCGCATACGACCCGACGAGTACGCGCCGCTCGCGGAGCTCACCGTCGCCGCTCACCACTCGCTCCCGACCGAGATGCCAAACCAGCAGGTCTATGACGAGCGGCTCCGGGACGTGGCGACTCGTGCCCAAGATTCGTGCGTGCTGGTAGCCACGACCCCCGCCGGGGAGCTGCTCGGCGGCGTGACATATGTGAGCGGGCCACGGGATCCGTACTCCGAGGGGCTCGTCGACGGCGAGGCGGGGATGCGGATGCTCGCTGTCGACCCCGCCGCCCACGGCCGTGGCGTCGGCCGAGCCCTGACGGAAGCCTGTATCGAGCGCGCCCGCGACGACGGCCGGCGTCGTTTCGTCCTGCACACCGGCACCTGGATGGCTTCGGCGAAACACCTGTACGAGTCGCTCGGCTTCGAGCGCGACCCGGCGATCGATTTCTCGCCGGCGCGAGGGATCGAGCTTCTCGGGTACGCGCTGGAGCTGGATCGGGCGTCGTAGCCCGGCGCGCGGTCCGGGTCAAGCCAGAGCAGCCGCCAGGTCTTCGGGTTCCGCGACCGGAACGCGGCATGCGAAGTCGCGGCAGACGAAAGCGGTCGCGCGACCGTCGATCGCGAACCGACCACTCAGCAGCTCGAGAGAACTGGACCCGGGGTCGCCCACCGCCACGACCCGATGCGGCTGGAAGCCGCGGCGGGCGACCTGGAGCAGAGCGCTCGTATCGGGGCCGTCCGCGCGGCCGACGATCGCTATCTGTGTCACCGACGCGGTGGCGAAGTCCAGGCCGCCCAGCCATGCCCCGAACGCCAGCGGATAGCGAGCGCCGACCCGCGCCACTTCCCGGAAGGCGCGCTCTGCACGGCTGCGCAGCTCCCCGTCTCCCGTCAGCTCGGCCAGCCGAACTATTACTGCGGCGGCCGCCGCGCCACCGGAGGGCGTGGCGCCGTCCTGGGTTTCCTTGGGGCGCAATATGAGCGACTCGGCGTCGTCGGCAGTATCGAACCAGCCCCCGGCGGGGTCGGCGAAGTGGCTATCGATCATCGCCGTGAGTTCGCGCGCGCCAACGAGCCACCGCTCCTCGAACGTGGCCTCGTACAGCGCCAAGAGCCCGTCGGCCATGTCGGCGTAGTCCTCCAGGCCGCCCCGGCCGGTCGTTCGGCCGGCGCGGAACGACCGAGCCAGTCGCCCGTCGGCGCCGCGGAACAGTCGGAGTGCGGCGTCTGCGGCGCGCTCGGCGACCTCGCGATCGACCGCTCGCCCGAGCACGGGTATCGCCTCGGCGAACGCCGCGATGGCGAGCCCGTTCCATGCGGCTATCGCTTTGTCGTCCAGCCCGGGCTGCGGCCTCGTCCGGCGGCGCTCGATCAGGAGCCGCCGCCCCAGCCCCAGTCGCGAAGCGACCTCGGGCTTCAGCAGGTCGTACATGGCCGCGAGCGCGGCATCGTTCAGGACTCGCGACAGAATCGTCCGACCCTCCCAGTTGCCGCCCTCGGCAACGCCATACGCGGAGGCGAAGACGGCTGAGAGCGCCGGCGGATCAGCCCCGGCCGGCGTGCTTTCGGCCCCGAGCACCGCCTCGATCTCCTCGCGAGTCCAGACGTAGGTCGCGCCCTCGACGCCCTCCGTGTCGGCATCCTGGCTGGCAGCAAAGAGCCCGTCCGGCGTGACAAGCTCGCCGGCCATGTAGTGCAGCGTTCTCTCGGCCACCTCCCGATACCGCGACTCGCCGGTGAGCTGGTAGGCGTGGAGATAGACCCTCGCCAGCTGGGCGTTGTCGTAGAGCATCTTCTCGAAATGCGGCACGAGCCAGTCGGTGTCGGTGGCGTAGCGATGGAAACCCCCGCCGAGATGGTCGTGGATGCCGCCGTCGGCCATTACATTGAGCGCACGCCGTGCCACTTGCAAGGCTCGGTCGTCCGAACCGTCGGCCGCGCGGCGCAGCAGGAAGTCGATCACCGCGGGCTGGGGAAACCGAGGCGGTCCGGCCCATCCACCGTGCTCGAAGTCGAAATCCCCGACCAACCGCGCAACGGCTGCCAGAAGATCGCTCGCTTCACCTGCCGAGGGAAGGCCCGCCGAGCCCGGCGGCCGTCGCCGGAGCTCCTCCGCCAGCCCGCTGGCCGACTCCTCAACCCCGGCCCGCCGTTCGCGCCAGGCCTCGCCAACCGCTTCGAGGATCTGGCGGAACGAAGCCATGCCGTAGCGCGGCTCGTTCGGGAAATACGAGCCGCCGAAGAAGGGCCGCCCGTCGGGAGTCAGGAAGAGGCTCATCGGCCAGCCGCCGGCGCCGTTCATCGCCTGCACGGCGGCCATGTAGACGGCGTCCAGATCCGGCCGCTCCTCGCGGTCGACTTTGATCGAGACGAAGCTCGCGTTCAGCAGCGCCGCTGTCCTCTCGTCCTCGAACGACTCGCGCTCCATCACGTGGCACCAGTGGCAGGCCGCGTACCCCACGGAAAGGAAGATCGGCCGGTCTTCCGCGGCGGCCCGCGACAGCGCCTCCGGCCCCCACGGGTACCAGTCCACGGGGTTGTGCGAGTGCTGGAGCAGGTACGGGCTGGTTTCGTTGGCGAGACGATTCGGCTTCGACGACATCAGGGCGATCGTAGGCCCAAGCGCCGAAGAGGCCGTCCGACCGCCGCCGCCGGGCGCACTGCTCGGGCCCGTTCGGTCGCCCGAACGGCTAGTCGATCGAGGGAAGGGTCGGGCTCACACTCGCGGCGCCTTTGGCCGGCGCCGCCGCAGCCGTGTCCGCCCCTCGACCCCCGCCGGTACGCGGCACAAATCCCCGGAGCACGGCAATGCCTGCGACGGCTTCCGCGGCGAAGGTGACCGCGCCGTTCATGAGCAGCGCCACCGGCGTTCCCCACAGGCCGCCGAAGCCGCCGGTGAGCCCGTTCCCGATCGGCGTCGAGCCCGCGAACACGGTCGTGTAGACGCTCATGACGCGACCTCGGAGGGGTCCCGGCACGGTGATCTGGATCAGCGAGTTCGCGGTCGCCGCAGTCGCGATCGCCCCGGCACCACAGAAGAAGACTGCCGTCAGCGCAACTGGGTACGAGCTCGTGCCGGCGAGCACCAGTTCGGCCGCGCCGAGGATCATGCCGCCGCCTATGAGGACCCGGAGCCGAGGCCGCTGCAGGGTCGCAACCGCCAGCGCCGCCACGAGCGCACCGGCGCCCATCGATGCGTAAAGGACCCCAAATCCGCTCGGCCCGACGTTCAGCACGCCGGCCGCCATGACCGGCAGCACCACGTTGAAGTTCATGCCGAAAGTGGATACGAACCCGATAACGCCTATGGCCAGCAGCACGACAGGCGTCTGCCACACGTACTGAAGACCCTCGCCGAGGTTCTCCCGGATGGCCATGAGGCTCCTTGGCATGGCCAGCCGATCGGACGGCCGCAGATCGCTATCGCGCATCGCCAGCAACCCGACTATCACGGCCGCGTAGCTGAGCCCGTTGAAGAAGAAGCAGAACGCGGTTCCGAGGAGGCCGATCAGCACTCCGCCGATCGCCGGCCCCACGATCCGGGCACCGTTGAAGACGGCCGAGTTCAGCGCGACCGCGTTGGCGATGTCGTCGGCACCCACCATCTCGATCACGAAGGATTGGCGTGCCGGCATGTCGACCGAATTGACGAGGCCGAGGAGAAAGGCCAGCGCGAACACGTGCCAGACCTGAACAACCCCGGAGTAGACCAGCACGGCCAGCACAAGAGCCAGCAGCCCCGCGACCGTCTGGGTAGCAACAACCGTCATTCGCTTGGGCCAGACGTCCGCGACGATCCCGCCGAACAGCCCGAGCACCAGGACGGGCAGGAATTGGACTGCGCCCAAGAGGCCGAGATACACGACCGCCTGGCTCGACCCGACGAGCGTCACGATCAGCCAGCCGAGCGCCAGCGACTGCATCCACGTCCCGGTAACGGATACCAGCTGGCCGAAGAAGAACAGACGGAAGTTGCGGTGCTTGAGGGCCCGGCCCGTGGCCGTGAACCGAACCCGCCCGCCCAGGATCACCCGGCGCCCTCGCGCTCGATCTCTGCGACCTTGGCGATCGTTCGAGCGCGCCGGCCCTGGGTTTCGTCGACCATCGTCTGGAGGCGGCCGATCTTGCGCTCCAGGGTCTCGATCTGGCGTTCGAAGCTGGCCACTCGCTCGCACAGGATCCGTTTGCGCTCGGCCGGATCGCTCGTGGCATGGAAGGCGACATGGCCGCGCTCGCGAGCGGCTTCGTCCTCGAGCAGCTGGTGGATCTCCGCCAGCGAGAAGCCGGCGTCGTCGCGCAGCCCCTTGATGAATCGCAATCGCTCCAGATCCGTCGGGTCGTAGAGCCGGTAATCGCCCTCGGATCTAGCCGCCGGCCGGAGCAGGCCCATCTCTTCGTAGTAGCGCACGGACCGCGGCGTCAGGCCCACTTCCGCGGCCGCTTCCTGGATACGCATCAGCCGTGCGGGCTCTTCTGTCATGAGCGAATTTTACCGCAACCTTGCCGTTTACGTGAAAGTTAGTGAAGTTGCGGGAGCTATCATTCGGGGACGGGTCGCTGGAGACGGGCATGGACCGCTTCGACAAATTCACAGACGGGGCACGGAAAGTCCTCACGCTGGCGCAGGATGAGGCGCAGCGGCTCGGCAGCAGCTCTGTCGACACTGAACACCTGCTGCTCGGCCTCGTCCGCGAACAGAGCTCGGTCGGCGCTCAGGTGCTGCGCGAGATGGGAATCGAACTGGACGGCGTTCGCGCGGCGGTCGACATGGCGGTCCGGCGCGGCGGCCGACAGGTCGGGGGCCGCTCCACCATGACGCCGAGGGCCATGCGCGTGGTCGAGCTCGCGATCGACGAAGCGCGCCGCCTGGGCCACACCTACATCGGTACGGAACACCTGTTGCTCGGCCTGGTTCGCGACCCGAACGGAGTCGCGGCGGAAGTGCTGGCGTCGCTTGGCGTCGACCTCGACAAGGTGCGCCACGAGGTCATCCGCATCGTCATCAAGCGAGAAGCGCCGGATGACCCGATCGAGAAGGCTCGAGGAAAGGTCGAAGTCGACGAGAGCCAGCTGAAGCACGTCCTCGCCATCGGAATCGTCGGAGCCAACGGGCTCGCCGGCGAGGTTTCGCTCGAGTTGATTGCCCTGGAGGTGCGCGACGCGGGATGCAATCTCCACTGGAAGGCGCGGTCCCAGGGCAAGCCGATCGGTAAGGGGATCGAGCTGGACGTCAGCGACGATGTCGGCACGGGCTACCGAACCTGGTCTAGCTGGTGGTCGAGCAGCGGAAATGAGGCGCGCGGCGAGATCCTGATCGTGCCCGCACCGCCGAAAGATGCCGCGGCGATGCGACTGGAGTTGCGAGTGTTTTCGACGGCGCCCGAAGCGGCATCCGGCGGAACCTCGCTGACGGGCGAGATCAGCCTCCGCGACTGACCGTGACACCCGCCCCGACCGCTCTGACTGGAGAGACGCTCGCCTTGGCGGTGGGTGAGCTGGCGGCCCGCGACCCGGACCTGCGAGGCATCGTGGAACGCTTCGGGGAGCCGCCGATGTGGGATCGACCGCCCGGGTTCGCGACGTTGGCTCACATCGTGCTCGAGCAGCAGGTCTCGCTTGCCTCGGCCCAGGCGGCATTCGATCGACTCGGCGCCGCCGTAGATGTCCTGACGCCCAAGCGATTCCTCGAGCTCGACGACCCGACTTTGCTCGCCATCGGATTCAGCCGCCAGAAGACCCGCTACGTTCGGAATCTCGCACAAGCGGTCGCCTCAGGCGCCCTCGACCTCCACCGCCTGACCGGCCTCGCCGACGAGGACGTGCACGTCGCGCTCGTGGCCCAGACAGGCGTCGGACCGTGGACGGCCTCGATCTACCTGCTCATGGCCCTGCGGCGGCCGGACGTGTGGCCCGCCACAGACATGGCATTGGCGGCGGCAGTGGCCGAGGTCAAGCGTCTGGAGCGGCGACCCGACGCCGAGCAGATGCAGGCTCTCGCCGAGGCCTGGCGACCGTGGCGATCCGTCGCGGCTCGCCTCTTCTGGCACGACTACCTCAGCCGCCGTGGGCGAGGCTCTGCCGCTGCGCCGTGACAGCCTAGGTGGCACTCGGACCTGCCAGAATTCGGCCATGGAAACCGCCCGGCTGGTCCCGCTCCCGTCACAGTCGACTCGCCAAACGGTGGTTCGCGTGGAAGCGGATCGGCTGCTGATCGATCATCTGATACTCGACGACCACGCCCTCGCCGCTTTTGTCGCCGATCGGCCGGCAGACGAGCGCGGCCCCCTGCTCGAACGCGCGCTGCGGGTCGGCTTGACGGCCATCCAGAGCGTGGGCGTGACGGTCAACGTGGATGCGGTGCGAGCCGAGTTCCAGGGGCTTCTGGCCCAGACCAACGCCGCGAACGAGCGAGCGGCCACCGCCCTGGATCAGATCCTGCGGCAGAACTTCGCCGACGGTGAGGGCCGGTTGCCACGGACGCTGGAGCGGTTCCTCGGTGACAAGGGTCAGCTGCGTGGTTTCGTCGAGGATCTCTTCGATGAGGGCCGGCGCGACAGCGCAATCGGACGGATGAAGCTGCTGCTGGGCAACTATTTCGAGGGCGACAACTCGCGCCTTGCGCAGCTGCTCGATCCGACTCGCCTCGGGTCGCCGCTGCACCAGTTCCGTGTCGAGATGGCCGAGGGCTTCAACCGTATCGGCGAGCGGCTGGCCGCACTCGAAGCTTCGGGAGCCGCGCGTGCCTCGGAGCGCGCCAAATCGGCCGCCAAAGGCGCCGACTTCGAAGAGATCGTGGAAGAGTTGCTCGGCGCGATCGCCCGGGGATCCGGCGACGTGCTCGAGCGGACCGGGACGGAGACCGGCGCGTCGATGGGCTCCAAGAAGGGCGACTTCGTCTTGGCTCTCAACTCGGAGGCTACCGCCGGGGCCGAGTTGCGGGTCGTGGTCGAGTGCAAGGACCGCTACATCTCCGGCCGAGGCATGCGGGACGAACTGCGCGACGCGAAGTCCAACCGAGACGCTGCAGTGGCACTCGTCGTCTTCACGACGGCCCATGCTCCCGCCGGAATTGCACCGTTCGACATCCGGGCAGGCGACGTCTACTGCGCAATCGATCCCGCTGCCCCGGATACGGCAACCCTCGAGGCCGCGGTCAGGCTGGCACGGCTCCTCGCCATGCAGACCCTGCGCGAGCACGATGTCGAGCTGGACGCGGCGGCGGTTACTGCCGCCCTCAACGGCGTGCGCGAACAGCTCGAGATGATCCGCGCCCTCAAATCGACGCTCACGTCGATCGGCACCAGCGCCCGGGACGTACACCTGGGCCTCGACAAGCTGCGCGATGGGATCCTCGCCCGCCTGGTGGAGGCCGAGGTGGAACTTCGCCGCAGCTGAACCTGGGCTCGCCACGCGGCACACTGCGGCGTCTGACGGCCCACTTATGCGGGTATTACGTCGGCCGGGGCTATTCTCGCCTTTCGCGAGTCCGCGAACGGACGCGAGGAAGCGAGGTACTGCGCTATGGCTCGGGCTATGTGGAAGGGGGCAATCGAGTTCGGCCTGGTCACGATCCCCGTCAAGCTCTACCTGGCGACGGAGTCGAAGGGTGTGAGCTTTCACATGCTCCACGACGAGTGCCACGGCCGGATCCAGATGAAGACTTACTGCCCCACCGATGACGTCTTCATCGAGCGCGGCGACACCGTCCGCGGCTATGAGCTCGCCTCGGACCAGTACGTCGTGGTCACGGACGACGATCTCGCGGCCGTGCCGCTCAAGACGGTCCGCTCGATCCAGATCGAGCAGTTCGTGCCGGTCGCCGATGATGGCCAGACGACACGCTTCATCAAGCAGGCCTACTACCTCGAGCCCGAGCCGGTGGCGCGCCGGGCGTTCTTCCTGCTGAAGAAGGTTCTTGCGGAAAAGGGTCTGCGGGCCATCGTCAAGATCGTGATGAAGGACCGCGAGCAGCTGGCCTCGCTCGATCCCTACGCCTCGACGATGCTTCTCTCCACGCTTCACTGGCCCGACGAGATCCGATCGGTCGGCGACTTAACGCTGCCCGAGAGCGAGGTGGAGATCAAGCCGGCCGAGCGCGCCATGGCCGAGCAGCTGATCGCGGCGATGACGGGTGAATTCGATCCCACCGCCTACCGCGACGAGTACCGCGAGGCGCTCCTCCAGATCATCGAAGCCAAGGCAGCCGGAGCGGAGATCGCCGAGCCGGCGGCTGCACCGGCGGCCCAACTCACCGATCTCATGGCTGCGCTTGAAGCGAGCGTCGCCGCGGCCCAGGCGACCCGAGTGGAACGCAGCCCCGAGCCGCAGCCCATCGGCGCAGGCCCGAGGCGCAGGTCTGTCGCAGTCGGACCGGGAAAGAGCTCGGCCCCCGAACCGGAGGTCGCTGTTCCGGCCCGACGTCGCAAGTCGGCCTGAGCACGCCCGACCCACGCCTAGAGCCGCGCCGGCCCGGCAAGACCGGCTAAGCTGCCGTCATGGCCGGTCACCCTTGGCCGCTCTTCGACTTGCGCCTTCGGACGCCTCGTCTGGAGTTGAGGCTGCCCACCGATGACGACCTCATCGCCCTCGCCGACGTTGCCCGCGACGGCGTAGCCGACGAGGGCCGAACCGTCTTCATGGTTCCCTGGCACGAACTCCCTTCCCCCGCGTTTGAACGCCAGTTTCTGCTCCACTGTTGGAGCGTCCGGGGCAACTGGAGCCCTGCGGCCTGGAACCTCGGTTTCGCCGTGGTCGCCAACGGACAGCCGATTGGGCTGCAGGACCTGATGGCTCGCAACTTTGGCGTTACACGAGTCGTCAGTAGCGCGAGCTGGCTGGGGCGCGACTACCACGGGCACGGCTACGGGACGGAGATGCGGGCGGCTGTTCTGGCCCTGGCATTCGAAGGGCTGGGCGCCCTGATCGCGGAGTCGGGCTACTTCGAGGGAAACGCTCAGTCCGCGCGGGTCTCCGAAAAGCTCGGCTACGTAGCCAACGGCGACGAAACCCGCGCCGTTAGCGGCAAATCCGTCGTCGAGCACATGCTTCGGGTCACGCCGGAAACCTGGCGCCGCGACATCGTGCCGGTCACGATCGAAGGCCTCGGGCCCTGCCTGAAGCTATTCGGCGTCGGTGGGCTCTCGCCGGAGGAATGGGCGCGCTTCTAGACCGCCCGCCAGCCCCAAGTCGCCAAGCCGGCCGTTCAGAACGAGGCGGGCGCGAGCACCGCAGCGAGCGGACTCAGAAGTCCGTGAGCGAGGAGCGCAGCGCCCAACGAAGCGCTGGACGGCCCGCGAGGCGACTACCTTTCGCCCGAGCTGGCCGTCGCCGAGCCGGCCGTTCAGGCCGAGGCGGAGCCGAGCACCGTAGCGAGCGCACCTAAAGGTGCGTGAGCGAGGAGCGGAGGCGACAACGAAGGCCTGGACGGCCCGCGAGGCGACTACCTTTCGCCCGCTCTCCTCCCAACCAGCCACCATGCGAATGGGAAGATGCCTGCCGCAATCGCCAGCTTGATGGCGTCGCCGAGTATGAACGGGGTGAAACCCGTGGCGATCGCATCCGCAGGGCCCATGTGCAACGAGAGAGCCAGCCAGGGAACGCCGATGGCATAGATCACGACTTCGCCCAGGATCATCGCGCCGATCGCGCCACCCATATGACGGTCCCAGCCCATCTCGGCCAACCAGCCAACCAGGGCAGCGGCAAGAAGGAAGCTAACGAGGTAACCCCCGACAGGGGAAAGACTGAACCCGCCGGCCCCGAAGCTCGCGATCGTCCCAAGGCCGTGCGCCTGGTGGGCGTACACCGGCAGGAACAAACCGAGGAGGAGGTACAGCGCGACGGAGAGCAAACCGCGGCGCAGGCCCAACGCGCCGCCGACGACGAGGACCGACAGCGTCTGGCCGGTGATAGGAATCGGGTTGCCCGGAATGGCGAAGGCGACGTTCGCGGTCAGGGCGATGAAGACGGCCCCGGTCGAGATAAGGGCGATGTGGCGAAGCCTCGAACTCATCCGTTCGCCCACGCGAACCGGGACGAGGAAGTCGCCGATGGTGATGCCTTTTTCGGCGACGGGGAGGCGATTCAAGTGTCGGGTCGCGAGCATACGTGGTCTTCCCTGTTGTGGCGCGGCCATAGCCTGGACCCTAACCTCCGGCCCAAGAGCAGCGAGTGTAGCAAAGGAACCGGCTAACACGAGCGGCGAGACCCGCCAAGACGCCGGAGCTACTCGTATTTGACGGCGCGGACGATCGAAAGCCGGCTGGCGAGCCCGGCCGGATAGATAGATGCCGTCACGCTGATCAGCACACCGAAGAATACGGCCAGGGCAATGGATCCCCACGGCGGATCCACGACAAGCCCAAAGCTGCCACTCGACCAGACCACCAGCAGCGCTCCCACACCGACGCCGATCAGGGCTCCGACCACCGCGCCGGCAATGCCAAGGATGCCGGCCTCGAGCACGACCATGCCCCATACCTGGCGGCTGGTCATGCCTGTCGCCCGGAGGACGCCGATCTCGCGGACCCGATCGAGGACGCTCATGGAGAACGTGTTCACCATGCCGAGCCCGGCGATCAGCACCGCCGTGAGGGCGAGCGCATCGAGCAGCCGGAAGATGCGATCGAGCGCGTCTCCCACGGTGCCCTGGATTCGGGTGAGGTCTGCCGGCTCCAGCGCATATTGTGTCGCGAGCGAATTCACAGTTGCGCCGGCCGCGGCGTCCTGACCGGGCTCGTAGCGGACTGCGAAGAAATCGGCCCCGGCCGCTCCGAACGATCCCGCGTCGGGCCAGCCGATGAGGAGGGCCTCCTGAGCCTCGCTCGGGATCGAGTGAGCGACGATTCCAACCACGCGCAGCCGCGTCGGAGTCGGGCCCGTAGCGAATGAGAGCGTGTCGCCGACGCGGATCCCGCTCGCTTGCGCCAGCGACTGCGGAACGATCACGCTTCCACCCGCATCGAGTGCTGCCAGCGCCGTGTTGCGGTCGCCGCCATCTGAAGCGAAGACGAGCCGGCCGTCGTCGAGGTAGTCCCGACCCACGATCGCCGCTGCCTCCTGACGGACGCCCTGGAACGGCACGCCGAACATCCCGATGGGCGAAATCGACTTCACGCCCGGAACGGCGGCCAGCTGATCTGGGATCTGCCCGGTTGCGGACACGGGGCGGATCGAAGTCAGAAGCTCACTGCCGGGTATCGTCTCGGCGAGCCACGAGGCTCCGATCTTGCGCACACCCTGGGCAGCGGTACCCAACGCCACGACCATTGCCAGGCCCACGACCAGCGCGCCGGCA